>JACPRD010000033.1 GCA_016190145.1 Planctomycetota bacterium
CTTCCGCCCTTCCGCCCTTCCGCCCTTCCGCCCTTCCGCCCTTCCGCCCTCTCGCCCTGCCCTTCCGCCCTCCCGCCCTCAGCCCTTCGCCACCGTGACAACAAGCAGGTCCACATCCGCCGTCCGCCTCAGATACAGATTCACAACCGTCCGCGGCGGCAGATGGTGCATCGCACGCTTGTGCCCCTCCGCGAGCCGGAATGCCGGATCCTCAATTCCGAAAAGCTCGTCAATCAGCGGCCGCACCTCCTCGTGCGGCAACTCCCGCTCCCCCATCTCCTTCGCCGCCCCGCGGATCACCGCCACCGGCCGCAAACGCGAGCACACGAACAGTGCGTCGGCCCCGTTCTCGAGCGCCGTCCGGATCAGCTTCTCCAGCCCGCGCAACTCCCGCGGCGGCGGCGCCCACTCGGGCAGCGGCCCGCCTTCGCTCGTCGATTTCGCCACGCTACAACGCCGCTCCGTAATGCTTCGCGTAGTACTCCCGGTACGCCCCGCTCTTCACACGCGACCACCACTCCCTGTGCCCCAGGTACCACTCCACCGTCCGCTTCAGCCCGTCCTCGAACGCCACCGCCGGCTTCCAACCCAGCTCGCCCTCGATCTTCGCAATGTCCAGCGCGTACCGCCGGTCGTGCCCCGGCCGGTCCTTCACGTACTGGATCAGCGTCTCCGGCTTCCCCACCGCCCTCAGGATCGCCTTCGTCACCGCCAGGTTCTCCCGCTCCGCACGCCCGCCGATGTTGTACACCTCCCCCGCACGCCCCCGCAGCCCCGCCAGCTCGATCGCCCGGCAGTTGTCCTCCACGAACAGCCAGTCCCGCACCTGCCGGCCGTCGCCGTAGACGGGAAGCGCGTTTCCGTCGACGGCGTTCGAGATGAAGAGGGGGACGAGTTTTTCGGGGAACTGGAAGGGGCCGTAGTTGTTGGAAGAGCGCGTCACGACGACGTCCGCGCCGAAGGTGTGGTGGTACGCGAGCACCCAGAGATCGGCCGCGGCCTTGGCGGCGCTGTATGGCGACGAGGGCTTGAGCGGCGTGGTTTCGGTGAAGAGCCCGTCGCTCCCCAGCGACCCGTAGACCTCGTCCGTGGAAATCTGCACGAATCGCTTCACCTTCGCCTTGAGCGCCGCCTCGAGCAGCACGGCTGTGCCCCGGACGTTCGTGTCGAGGAACACGTGCGGCTCGTAGAGCGACCGATCCACGTGCGACTCGGCGGCGAAGTTATAGACGATGTCGAATCCGGTCCGGAGCGCGGCGTCCACCGCTTCCCGATCCGTGATCGACCCCTTGAGGAACCGGTATCGCGGATGCTCCTCGACTCCCGCGAGGTTTTCGAGGTTGCCGGCGTAGGTGAGGGCGTCGAAATTCGTCACCTCGACGTCCTTGCCCTCGCGCAGCAGGAACCGGACGAAATTGGAGCCGATGAAGCCGCAGCCGCCGGTGACGAAGATACGCAAGGGGGACTCCGGATTGGGGTGGGCGGATTATAACGCGGGTATGATGCGCGCCATGCGCCTCCTGTTCGTGTGCACGGCGAACGCGATCCGGTCGCCGATGGCGGAGATGATCGCGAAGCACGTCCTGGCGAAGGGGCTGGGCGTGGCGGTGGAGGGGCTGCCGGCGGCGGGGTGGGTGATCGAGAGCGCGGGGGTGGACGCGTTTTCGGGAAGCGGGATGGTCCCGGAGGCGGAGGCGGCGCTGCGGGAACTGGGAGTGGAGCCCGGCGCGCACCGGCGGCGCAGCGTCACGCTCGCGATGCTGGGTGTGGCCGAGCGGATTTACGGGATGGGGCGGGCGCACGTGGAGATGCTGCGCGCGTGGGCGCCGCACGTGGAGGACCGGATCGCGCTGCTCGATCCCGTCCGCGACGTGGAGGACCCGGTCGGGCGCGGGCTGGAGGCGCATCGCCGGACGGCGGAACAGATCCGGAAGGCGGTTGAGCGGATCCTGGCCGAATGTCAGCGTTTCCAGGCCTGAAGGGCGGCCATTCCCGACGTCATGGTTTGTCTCCCTTGGCGGAGCGCTTATAGCGAAGCCGGAGTTTTTCAGCGACGAAATGCGACCGGGCGCTCCCGTCGACGACCTTTCCTTTTTCCCTGCACCAGGCGACGAGCTCGGGTACGTCCACGTCGACACGCTCGATGTGCGTCCCTGAGCGGATCATCTTGGCCAGCATCGCCTCGGCAGTGGCGAGCCAGTCCTCGTGTCGCTCCGCCAGCGAATCCGGATCCGACATGGCGGCGCGGAGATCCGCCCACTGGTCGGCGCGGTACCAGGCGGCGCCGATAACGGCCTTGACGGGTTGTGGCATGGCAGCCTCACTGGAACCCGGCCCTCGCCGCCGCATCCTCGTTCCCTGTGGGAACGGAAAACGAGTAACGAGAAACGAGGAACGAAATGCGAACCACGGCCCGGCTTAGAAGTTGAACCCCTTCGAAATCTTCGGCTTGCTCTCCGGCTGCCCGCCCGGCGCCGCAGCGGCCGCGACGGGCGCAGGCGCCGCCTTCGTCCCACCCGTCGGATTCGTCGAACTCTCGCGCAGGATGTTCCCCGCGCCGCCTCCCTGCACGATCCCCTTCAAGAGCAGCTGCAGATCCGCCGGATTCGCGCTCGCCGCCATCGCGTCCTCCTCCGTCACCACCTTGTCCATCGCGAGCTTCGCCAGCGCCTGGTTGAACGTCTGCATCCGGTAGTACTGGCTCCCCTTCATGATCGCCTTCTCGATGTCGTGCGTCTTCCCCTCCGCGATCAGCTCCTTGATCTGCGGCGCGCCCACCATGATCTCCATCGCCACCACGCGCCCGTTTCCGTCCGCACGTTTCACCAGCCGCTGGCTCAGCACCCCCTCGAGGCACTGCGCGAGCATCGCGCGCACCTGGCTGTGCTGGTCCGAGGGGAACATGTCGATGATGCGGTTGACGGACTGCTTGGCGTCGTTGGTGTGAAGCGTGGACATGACGAGGTGGCCGGTTTCCGCCGCGTGGAACGCGGTCTCGATCGTCTCGATGTCGCGCATTTCGCCCATCAGGATGATGTTCGGGTCCTGTCGCAGGGCGCGCTTGAGCGCCTCTTTCAGCGACTTCGTGTCCAGCCCGAGCTGACGCTGGGTGATCGTCGAGCGCTTGTCCGTGTACACGAACTCGATCGGATCCTCGATCGTGACGATGTGGGCGGCGCGCGTCTCGTTCAGGTGGTTGATCATCGCGGCGAGCGACGTCGACTTGCCCGAGCCGGTCGGCCCCGTGACGAGGATCAGCCCCTGCTTCTTCATCACGAGATCCTTCAGCACCGGCGGCAACCCCAGCTTCTCGATCGTCGGCACCTCGAGCGGGATCACGCGCATCACGGAGCCGGGCTCGCCCATGCGATGAAAGGCGTTCACGCGGAACCGCGCCACCCCCTCGATCTCGTAGCCGAAGTCCGTCTCGAGCTCCGTCCTGAACTTCGCCACCGTCGCCTCGTCCGACAGCTCTTTCAGCACCTGGTTCATGTCCGCCGTCGTCACGATGGGGAACTCGCTCGGGAGCAGCTCCCCCGTGATGCGCATCATCGGCGGACGGCCGACCTTCAGGTGCAGGTCGGAGCCGCGCCGCGCCACCAGCTCGCGCAGCACCTTCTGGATGTCCATCACGCCCCCCCGGCAATGTGGGCCAGCAGCGTGCCCGCCGCGCGCCCGATCTTCTCGATGAGTTCCACCTCGTGCGACTGGAACACGTCCCCGTTCCGCCGGTTGATGATCTCGATCACCCCGCGCCCCTGCCCCCCGTGCACGATCGGCGCCGCCAATAGACTCTTCACAGGAAACCCCAGCGCGTCCGCCACGTCCTTCGCAAACCGGGGATCGCTCGCGACGTCCGACACGGGAAGCGTCTGCCGGAACATGGCGGCGACGCCGGCGATCCCGGCGCCCATTTCCATGCGCAGCCCCTTCACCTTGTCCGCCACAGGCCCGCGCGCCGCCGCGACGAAGATGTCCCCCCGGGCGTCGTCGACGAGCATGACGGAAGCGGCCTCGGCGGGGACGGCGTCGAGGGCGATGTCGATGAGTTTCTCGATCATGGCGGGCAGGGGTTCGCGGGCGATGAACATGTGGAGGAGGCGTTCGAATGTGGTGGCGCGGAGCGTGGCTCGCAGGAGCGCCTCGGTCATGGTCTGGACGTTGGCGGCCATTTCGTCCGCGAGGCCGCGCATGCCGAGGCGGGTCAGCGGGCCGGGGGCGGATTTGGCGGGACCGACGCGGGGCGCGTTGGTCTTGCGGCGGCGGGTTTCAGACATGGGGGCTCCGGAAGAGTGGGGGGATGATACGGGATCGGGGGGCGGGCTTCAATCGGGCATGCCCCGATGGGTGCATGATCGGATCTGCAACCAGGCGGCCGCTTCCCTAGGGCAATTCCTCTTTATTGTCGAACGGCTGAAGCGCGTCGACGAAGTCCGCGGCGTCCTTGAATTCGCGATAGACGGAGGCGAAGCGGACATAGGCGACCTGATCCAGGTCGCGGAGTTCTTTCATCACCATTTCCCCGATGATTTTGGAGCCGACTTCGCGGTCGAACTGGCCGTAGAGGTCGAGTTCGATGCGGTTGACGATCTCCTCGAGGCGAGCGGCGGGGATGGGTCGCTTCTCGCAGGCTTTCTGGAGTCCGTCGAGGATTTTACGGCGGTCGAAGGGTTGGCGGGTGCCGTCCTTCTTGACGACGAAGAGGGGTTGTTCTTCGGTACGTTCGTAGGTGGTGAAGCGTTTCGTACACGAGAGGCACTGGCGGCGGCGGCGGATGGAGAATCCGTCGGAGGTGGAGCGCGAGTCGATGACGCGATCCTGGTCGGTTTTGCAGAACGGGCAGCGCATTCACCCAACCTGATGGGACTGTTTGACGGCGGACCCTCTAGGGATTGTGTAACTATAGATCGGTCCAACGGTGGTGTCAATTGGTCCGCGCGATGCGATGTTACCTGGCTGTAACAGCTTCCGCGCCCGTAACTCGACTCATGCTCCCAGACTTTTCAACACTTCCTGAACCCTTGTGCACCATGGACTTACGGATGTTGCCGTTCGGTAACAAGGGCACGCGACTTGCACCCGACCCTACCCCCGTGCGTCACTTCATCGCCACGATCCTGCTCTTCCTCGCCTCCACCGCCCCCGCGCGATCCGATGACCCCGCGCCTGATTCCCTCAGCGCCACCGCCGAGTGGATCGCCCTCTCGCCGGATTCGAGTGCCCTCTGGGTGGAGGGCGTCGCCCCCGACGGCCACATCACGCTGGAATTGAAAGTCGCCGACGACACCACCGTCATCGCCGCACGCGAAACCATTGCCTCGGAATCGCATTTTTCCTCCCTCCTCCGCCCAACCCGCCTCCCCCACGCCTCCTATACCGTCGAAATCACCAGCGGCCGCGACGTCCTCCGCATCCCCGTCACCCACGGAACCGAGGAGCAGCGAGCGCGCTACGCGGCGCTCGAGCTCGCCTGGTTCGGCGAGGCGTTCGAACAGGCCCTGTCCCTCACACGCGAGCTCAACCGCGTCCACGAGGACCATCTCCAGAAGCGCGACCGCGAAACCTGGGACGCCTGGTCCCGCGAATGGAAACGCCGCCACGACGAAATGAAGAAGTCCCTCGAGAAGTTCCGCCTCGCCAGGGTCGTCCTCGCCCGCGCGCCCGACTACTACCAGCTCGTCTCCAGCCTGTGCTTCGCCAAGACGCTTCATGAACTCTACGCCGCCGAGCTCGGTTACCGGGAGGGAGAGCTCGGCGGCGGCGAGACCGCAGAGTGGGCCGTGGCCCTGGACGAACAGTTCGAAGTCTTCCAGGAAAGGCGCCAGCCACCCTCGCCCGCGGACTTCGATCGCTGGGTGAAAGAGCTGGGAAGCGAAGACTGCGGGGTGAGGGAGCGCGCGACTCGCGGGCTGGCGAGGGCGGGGGAAGCTGCCCGGGCGGCGATGGAAGCGGAGTCGGCGAATCCGGATCCCGAGGTCGCGGCCCGCCTCGCGGAGCTGATCCGGCGCCTGGAGACGGCGAAGTAGAGCGGGCGGCCGGATTACTTCCCGATGCAGAACCTCGCGAAGATACGGTCGAGCAGTTCCTCCGTCGCCATCTCTCCCGTCACCTCGCCCAGCGCCGACAGTGCTTCCCGCAGGTCCTGCGCGACGAACTCCTCGCCGAGCCCCTGTTTCGCCGCTTCCTGCCCGCGCTCCAGCGCCGCGCGCGCCCGACGGATGGCTTCGGATTCCCGCGAGGAGAGGGCTGAGTCTGCGGCGCCGGTCAGGCGTCGGACCGCCGCGGCGGCGCGCGCGCGGAGGCGGCCGAGGCCCGCGCCGGTCAACGAGGAGACGCGAACGGAGCGGCGCGGGGCGGGGGCCGCCGGGACGAGATCGGACTTGCTCAGGACGAAGACGTCGCGGGAGGGATCGAGCGGCGGAACGTCGAAGGCGCGCGATCCGTCGCGGACGTGGAGCACGAGGTCGGCGCGGTCCCGGGCGCCGCGTGCGCGCCGCGCGGCCGCCGCGTCGGCTCCTGACGGCCCGCCCGCGTCTCCCGGCGCGTCGAGCAGGCGGAAGGAGACGGAACCGGCCCGCACCTCCCCCTCCAGGACGTCGCGCGTCGTGCCCGGATCCGGCGAGACGAGGCCGCGCGCGCCGGTGAGCGCGTTGAACAGCGACGTCTTTCCGGCGTTCGGGGGGCCTGCGAGCAGGACGCGCGGGGCGTCGTCCGGCGAGGCCGCCCCCGAAGGCGCGGCCCCGAGCCCGCCCAGGATCCGCCCGAGACGCGCGAGGATCTCCTCGCGCCCGATGCACGGCACGTCGTGCTCCACGAAATCGATCGAAGCCTCGACGTCCGCGAGCAGCCCCGCCAGCCCGTCGGACACCGCCGCGAGCGCCCGCCCGCCGCGCCCCGCCATCCGCTCCGCCGCGCGCCGCAGCTCCGCCTCGCTCCGCGCGCGGATCGCGTCCATCACCGCCTCCGCCTGCCCCACGCCGATGCGGCCATTGAGAAGCGCCCGCCGCGTGAACTCTCCCGGCCGCGCTTCGCGCGCGCCCGCGGCGGCGGCGCGCCGCAGCACCTCGGAGACGAGCGGCGCGGCGCCGGGAAGGTGGATTTCCGCGACGTCCTCGCGCGTGTAGGAACGCGGCGCCGGCATCGCGAGAAGACGCACCGGCGCTTCCCCCCCGCACGCCGCGATGCCCCCGCGCGCGACGCCGCGCGCCCGCGGGACCGGCACGCCGCATATCCGGGCCGCGATCGCCAGCGCCTCCGGCCCCGAAAGCCGGACGACCGCGCGCGCGGCGCTTCCGGGAGGCGAGGAGAGGGCGAAGATCGTGTCGGGGAGGGACATGGGCGCGGGCGCAAGCCTACTTCAGGTAGACCTTCTTGATGAACTGCTGCTCCGCGATTCCCCACGCCGTCGAGATGAGCCAGTAGAGGACGAGGCCCGAGGGGGTGACGTACATCATGTATCCGATGACGAGGGGCATGATCATGAACATTTTCTGCTGGGCGGCCATCTGGGGGTCGGGGGATTTCGGCTGGAGGTAGGCCTGGGTGAACCAGGTGACGATCATGATGAGCGGGAGGAGGCTGAAGGCGTTGGTGCCGTGGAATGGGACGGTGAACGGCAGATTGAAGAGGTGATCGGGCTGGCTCAGGTCGTTGATCCAGAGCATGAACGGCTGCTGGCGGAGTTCGATGGCGTAGAGGAGGGCGTTGTAGAGGCCGAGGAAGACGGGGATCTGGAGGAACAGTGGGAGGCAGCCGCCGAAGGGATTGACGCCGTGTTCGCGCATCATCTTGAACGTTTCGGCGTTCAGCTTCTGGGGGTCGCCCTTGAACCGGTCCTGGAGGGCCTTGATCTGGGGCTGGAGTTTCTGCATCCGGAACATGGAGACCTGGCCCTTTTTGGAGATGGGGTAGATCGCCATGCGGACGACGAGGACGAGGCAGATGATCGCGATGCCGTAGTTACGGAAGACGAGGTGGAAGAGATCGAGGATCCAGAGGAGGAGGCGGCTGATCCAGGAGAACCAGCCGAAGTCGAGGATATCGCCGAGGCGGGAGTCGGCGAAGGCGCCTTCGCCGAGGGACTGATCGAGGAGGGGGCCCGCGTAGAGGAGCCATTCGGTGGTGGTGGTTTCGCCGGGCTTCCATGTCCGTTCCGCGGTGACGACGGAGCATCCGAGCGTATGGGCGGTCCAGTCGCGCAGGTCATGGGCTTCTTTGGAACCCGGCGCGGCTTTGGCCTTGGCGACGCGGCGGGCGTATTCGGCTTCCCAGAGCACGGGGAATGCGCGGTACTTTCCGGCCGCCGCGCGGTCGAGGGGGAGGAGGGCGCAGGCGAAGAACTTATTCCGGACGGCGATCCAGGAGATGGTGTCGCCGGCGGCCTCCCAGGGCTTATCGACGATTTCCTTGAGGGTCTGGTCGTCGTCCTCGATCGAGTAGGTGCGGCCTTCCTTCCAGAGGCCGTGCGCCGCGGAGGGGTAGACGCCGCCGGTGGCCTCCTGGAGGATCCCTGCCGGCCCGACGATTTCCATGGAGCGCGCGAGCGGGAGATCCGCGAGGTTTTCGACGGTGAGCTTCATCCGGATCGCGTGGGCCTCTGGCCCGAGCGTGAACGACTTGACGAGGCGGAGGCCGTCGGGCTGGGTGTAGCGGAAGGCGACTTCGCGGTCGGTCGCGCCGGCGGGTTCCCACTGGACGCGCTCCCATCCGGCGGCGCCGGAGGGATCGCGCAGCGAGAGCGAGTCGTAGCCGGGGATGAACTCGTCGAGGAAGGCGAGCGGCGCCTTGAGGTCGTGCGGATCCCGGTACTTCCGGAGCACGAGCCTGCGAAGCGAGGCCCCGTACGTCTGGAACTCGGCGTGCAGGTCGTCGTTTTCGAGGACGAAGGTCGCGGGGGTGACGTCGGGGTGCTTGAACGTCCCTCCGGGATCGGGCGGCTTCTCGGCGCCGCCGTTCGTCCCGCCGGAGCCGTTTTTCGGTTTTTCAGGCTGCGCCGCGGACGGCACGGGCCTTTTAGGAGGGCTGCCCTTCGGCGCGAACCATTTGAAGTACGCGCCCCAGATGATCAGGCACAGGGCGATCGCGAGTATCGGCCGAATTTTATCCCAGCTCACGGCGCGATCACGCCTTCGCGGCCTTGCCGCGCTGCCAAGCGAATCGCTCACCACACGCGGGGCAGGAAACGGAATCCGTCTCGGGCTCCCATTTCCGCTGTTTCCCGCACTTCGGGCAGGGGCGCTCGGCCTCGTCGATCAGCATGTTGGGAATGTCGTCCTGGACGCCGTAGCGGCATCCGCAGGCGGCGTTCGTGCAGAGGAGTTTTTCGCCCTCCGGCTTGAGATCGCTCTTGCAGAGCGGACAGGCGAGGATGTCGAGAAGCTCTTTGCTGATCACGCGCGTGATGTTATGGCCCGCCGGACGGGTTGTCAACGCCGGCCGCGAGGCGCCGGAATTCCGGAGATCGAAGCTTGACGCCCGGGCGGCCGTGTCCGAATATAAAGCTCGTACTTTACTTTGTGGTCGTGCCCCGCGGATCGGATGGATTCGCGCCCCTTCCGCGGGGGACCCGCAATTTCACCGAATTCACCGGACCTGGGATTGACGGTTTCGCACGCCCTGTTAGTCTTGTCAGCCGTTACCAGACTCGCCCCCCGGACCCACGGGGGCCGCAACTGAGGAGATCGTCCGATGGCCGACAAAAACGACAAGCACCCCGGCAACGTCCCTGGGAAGTACTACACGGATACGCAGTGCATCGACTGCGACCTCTGCCGCCAGACCGCGCCCGCCAACTACGCCCGCAACGACGAGGGCGGTTACTCGTACGTCTTCAAGCAGGCGGAGACGCCCGAGGAAGAAGAATTGTGCAAGCAGGCGATGGAGGAGTGCCCGGTCGACGCGATCGGCGACGACGGCGACCAGTAGAGCCCGCGCGAGCCCGGATCGAAACGGCCCCTCTGCCGCAAGGGGGGCCGTCTTTTTGTTACCCCGCGCGGACGGCGCTTCCGCGGCGAAACACCCCGCCCTCCCCCCTCCGCCGGTCGCGGCATCCACAACCCCTGAGCCGGGGCCGCGTTCTGCGAAAAGAAAAATCCGGCGCCGTCCGGCACCCGGCTTGCAACCTCTTCTCGATCTGGTACTGTTTCGCCGTCCCCAGGGAGATTCACCCCATGAAACATCTGCTCGCCGCCGCCATCGCCCTCGCCGCTTCCCTGCCCGCCGCCGCCCAGGCCGCCGCGGACGAAGACATGACGGTCGACCCCGTCTGCGGCATGAACATCCACAAGAGCACCGCCGAGTATTCGGAGACCTTCCAGGGCGAACAGTTCTGGTTCTGCAACCTGAACTGCCACCGCTCCTTCAAGGAGACACCGGACAAGTACGCGGCGGCCGTCCAGAAGGTGCGCAAGGCCTCCTACCTCGTGCGCCAGTTCACCCGGCCCGCGAAGATCTACTCCAACACGGACACGCAGTTCAATTTCCTCGTGGAGCGCAACCCGGCGTTCAAGGAGAACGTGACCTGGAAGCCGAAATCGATGTCCGCCGAGGTCACGGTGCAGGCGGAGGGCGGGAAGAGCGTGAGCAGCAAGATGACGTTCCGGGCGCTCAAGGAGGACGGCTGGTTCCGCGCGGACGCGCGCTACCTGCTCCCCGGGCGCGTCGAAATCCGCGCGCGGATCACGTTCGACGACGGCGAGTACGACGAGGCCGTGTTCCGCCTTCCGATCGTGCCGGGAGCGGAGTTCGAGACGGGGAAGGAGAACGACGGGAAGCGGATGGACATGATCATCCAGCACGAGACGATGCGGAAGCTGGGGAAGTACTGGGTGCTGACGGGCGAGGAGCTGCTCAAGGGCAAGGAGGGGGCGGAGGGGGCGAAGAAGAACCTTCAGTTCGTGAAGGGGTACCAGAAGTACATCGACCAGATGGTGCCGCACGTGTTCGAGGACGAGCTGGACGAGTTCAAGAGCCTGAACGCGGAGTTCGGGAAGGCGCTCGGCGCGCTGGAGGGGACGCTGAACGGAGACGATCCGGGGAAGTCGCTCGAGGAGTGGAAGCGCGTCGAGGCGCTTCACTGCACGGAATGCCACATGAAGTTCCGCTGGAGCGTGTTCTCGGACCTCAAGAACTACCCTGTCGTGGAGCCTGACAAGAAATGAACCGGAAAGCGCTGATCGGCGGGATTGCAGGCGTGGTGGTCGTCGCGGTCGCCGTGGTGGTGGTGCTCAAGCTCCGGAACGGGCGCAAGCCCGAGGTGAAGCCCGCGACGATGCTGGTGGAATTGCGGGCGAAGCCCGGGGACCCCGACTCGATCGTCGACCCGAAGGCGGGCGAGGAGATGTTCAAGGCGAACTGCATGGCGTGCCACGGGTGGCGCGGCCAGGGGGACGGTCCCGCGGACGGCTACCTGTGGCGGAAGCCGCGGAACCTGTCGGACGGCGCGTACATGAACTCGCGCACGGACGAGCAGCTCCAGATGGTGATCAACAACGGCGGCCGCGTGGAGAACATCTTCCTGTCGCGCCTGATGCCCGCGTGGAACACGACGTTCAACATGTACCAGCAGCAGGACCTGATCGCCTGGGTGCGGCGCCTGCATCCGACGATCGAGGAATTCGTCAACGCCGGCGACTACGTGAAATACTCCTCGGTGCTCTCCCCCGAGCGCGCCGGGCAGGTGACGGCGAAGGCGGGTTCGGCGCTGGCGCCCGGCGAGCACTACATTGCGTTCTATGCCGTCTGGTCCACGAGGACGGGCCGCGCGCGCCGCGAGGACAAGCCGGCGCCGGCGCCGGGAGCCTCGGGTCTGTCGGGCTACGTGGCGTTCACGCAGCTCGATCTCGAAGCCGGAGTGCGGGTTTCGATCGGGATGGCGATCAGCCCGGAGAAGAGGGTTCACAAGATCGCGATGTTCGAGCGGGTGGTGCTGCTGGAGAACGGCAAGCGCGAGGAGACGGCGGTCGACCAGTTCGTGCGCGCGTTCGAGGGCGCGGGAGACGACATCGTTTCGAAGAACCCGCCGCCGATCCCGAACCGGGAGGCGCTGACGAAGCAGCTCGGGGACGCGATCAAGCGGATGTACTGGCGCCTCCTGCTCGGGATGGAGCAGGACAAGGAGGACTGGGAGGACATCGCGGCCGGAAAGAAGCCGAACGCCGACCATCCGGGGCGGGCGATCTACGAGCGGATGGACTGCATCAAGTGCCACGGGCCGACCGGGCGGGCCAAGGGCCCGACGATTTCCGAGCGCGAGCCGCTCGCGCGCGATTTCGCCGACGGCGCGTACATGAACACGCTGTCGGACCAGTACCTCATCGATCTGCTGGAGAACGGAGGGACGGCGATGGGCATCTCGAGCGTGATGCCGTCGTACTCCGGGAACATGAACGCGGACGAGATGAAGGCGCTGATCGCGTACGTGAGGACGCTGGCGGTACCGAAGAAGTAGCGACTACCGGAGCGGCACGACGACCAGCACTCCCCTGTGCCCGACGTCGCCGGACTCGGCGTCCGCGAATCCCACCAGGAATCGCCCGCCGTGGTCGGTCCGGTGCCACCAGAATTCGAAGAGGGCCCGGCGCGGGCCGGGGCCGAGGCGCGAGCGGAGGGCGCTCACGCGCAGCGAGCCTTCGGGCTTCCGCGACGACGCGTCGGGAAACTCGCCGATCCACGCCGCCCGGCCGGCTTCGATGACGAACGCTCCGTGGAGGTCGCGGCCGGATTCGTTGATGGCGCCGCCTTCGTCCGCGCGAAGCGCTCCGGCGAACGGGCGGGCAGATCGGCGCTCGACCGCGATCGTGGCGCGGGCGGGGAGGAGGCCGGCGTCCAGCGCGAATCCGTCGTCGCCGTGGCGCAGCCGGACCTGCCGGTCGAGCGCGTCGCGGCTGCTGAAGAACACGGGCTCGGGCGTCGCCCCGGCCGGGAGGGAGAAGACTTCGCGCGTGCGCGCCGGCGCGGTGAACGCCGTGACCTCCAGCCGGTCCCACGCGTCCCCGCGCGCGACCTCGACTTCGAACGTCTCGCGCACGACGATCGACCGCGGCCCCGCGAATCCTGCCGCGGTCGCGCCGCCGGCCAGCAGCGCCAGGCACGCGCCCCACTTCGCACGCCTCCCCATCGGAAGCAGCACCGCGGCCAGCGCCGCGAGAAGGACGGGAGCGACGGCGAAACCGAGCAGCCGCCCGAGCCAGGGCCTCGGCGCCCGGGTCCAGCCGGGCCGGGCGAAAACGGCGTAGAGATCCTCGCCGCGCTGCGGATCCTCGTCCGATCCCACCCGCCCCGACCACGCCGGCGACGGCCCGCCGATCCACAGCACGGCGCCGCCGCGCGCCCGGAACGCCCCCGAGCCGTCAAGGGAATCCAGCCAGACCGCCCGGTCCCCGCCCCGCTCCTTCGCAATGACCGCATCCACCGCCGCGAACAGCTCCTGCGAGGCGTCACGCGGGAATTCGGCGAAGAAGAACCGCGAGCCCGGCGGAAAGTCCGCCTTGTAGCGGTCCGCGCGCCGGCCCACCGCCTCCCTCTCCACCGCGACCAGCACCTCCCCGGGCCCCGCTTCCTTCGCGTTCAGCTCCAGCGCGCCCCCCTCGGCACCCGCGCGCCACGAGGCCTCCGCCGCCGCGGGAAACTGCAGAAACACGCGCAGCTCGCGCGAGGACCTCCCAGGCAGGTCGAGCGGGAACACGTGCCGCACGGGCCCCCCCGCCAGTTCGAAATCGCCGCGAAACGCCGCCTCCGCCGCGACGCGCACCACGAGCGGCGCCGGCCGGCCGCGCCGGTAGTTGCCGTCCCACCCGAACGAGACGACTTCCACCGTCAGCGCTTCAGCCCCCGCCGCCCCGAGCAGCACCAGAAGGATCGCCTTCACGCGCCCTCCCCCGCCGCGGCCGCGCGCCCGGCGCGCAGGCGGCGGAACAGATACGCGGCCGCGGGAAGCGCGAGCGAGAAGACGGCCAGCGAAGGCAGCCGCAGAACCGTCACGGGCTCGCCCGGCAGCGATCCGGTCGCCCCGGAATGGAACCGCCCGAGGTAGCCCAGCACCAGCGCCGCCAGCCCCGCTCCGACTGAGGCGCGCGCAAACTCCGGCCCCCCGAGCCGCACGGCGTACGCCCCCGCCGCGCCGGCCAGCAGACACGTGAGCGCCGGATAGCACGCCTCGTACAACTCCCGCCCGGTCGGAGGTGCGAGCGAAGCGGCGGCCGCCGCGAACGGGGCCGCGGCCGCGGCCAGCAGCCACGCGCGCTCCCCCATCGGCACCGCGTCCTCCTCCTCCCGCACCCTCGCCGCTTCCATCGCCGGCCACACCACCGCGTAAAACGCCGCCGCGCACGCCATCGCCCACGGCAGCAGGTTTGCCGGAACGCGCTCCTCCATCGGCAGCGGCGCGAACAGGAACGCGGCGAACGCGGTTCCTTCAAAGAAGGCGAAGGCGATCAGCGTGCGGGCCACGGCGCTCCCCCGGCTCGATGTTCGTCCCAGTCTAAACGCCCGCGCCGGGCCCCGGTTCTATCGCCGCGTGATCACCACCGGGTCGTCGAACTGCACCTTCACGCGCACGACGCCCCTGAGCCGCGGCTGGCTCATCAGCACACCCTTCAGATTCAGGATCTTTTCGTCCACCGGCAGCTCCCCGTGCCCCGCCGCCGCCGGCCGCCCCCATTCGATCGCCACGTTGTCCTCCGCCAGGATCACGATCTCGCTCTCGCGCCCGCCCTTGCCGACGCGCGACACGTCGAGCGCGGCGATCGCGATCTGGCGGTCGATGCGATTGTCGAGAAGCGCCGCCGCGACGCCCGCGCCCGCGTCCACGCCGGGGTCGTCCCAGCGCTTCCCCGCCTCCGGCGGCGCCGACTTCACGCCGATGACCTTCGGGACGCTGAAATTGAACCTGGGCAGCTGCGCGTACTCGCCGGGAATGCGCACGCGGTCGCGGTCCACGAGCACGAACCGCCCGCGCTGCTCGACGGCCACGAGCGGCTTGCGCATCTCGACCTTCACGCGCAGCTTGTTCGGGAACTCCTTCTCGACCGACAGGACGCGCGCCACCCACGGGTTCGCCGCGTAGTGCGCCGACACGTTTTCCACCAGGTCCGGATCGAAGATGCTCATCTTCCCGGTCAGCGGCCCGCGCGTGTGGAACTCGCTCACGAGCGCGTCCCCCGCCCACTCCGGCCGGTCCGCCACCCGCAGCGTCGCGAGATCGATCGTGTAGTCGTCGCCCACCATCAGGTACGCGTAGACGCTCCGATGGATCAGCACGAGCAGGATGAGCCCGAGAGCCGCGACCGAGAACGAGAAGCCCCATCTCTGCGCGAACCCGGCCGCCGCGGTTCCGGCGGCGCGTGCGCGATCTCCGGCCGTGTCCTTGGACATGAGCTCTCCTTGCGGATGGTCTCCGCATCCCCTCTATCGGCTGTCCGGTCGGCCGAAGTTGAGCCGCCTCGCGAGGTTGGGTCTGACGACCCATTCGGCGTTCGGTGTTCGGAGTTCGGCGTTGTCGCCGGACCAGCCCCCAGTTCCCACCCGCACGGCCATCACCTGACGCCGAACGCCCGGCCAACGCCGAACTCCGAACGCCGAACGCCGAACCCGACCGCTTGCCGCCCCCCGACCGCGTGATAGCATCCCGCCCGTGAACCCCCTTCCCTCAGCCGTGCTCGAAGCCCTCCGCACCGCCGCCGGCCCCGGCAACCTGATCCTCGACCGCGAAGCCCTGGAGAAGTACGCCTCCGACGAAACCGAAGACCTCGTCTTCTGGCCCGCCGTCGCCGCCACACCCACCACCACCGCCCAGGTCTCCGCCCTCATGCGCGTCGCCCACGCCCACAACATCCCCGTCACCCCCCGCGGCGCCGGCACCGGCCTCTCCGGCGGCGCCCTCCCCGTGAAAGGCGGCCTCGCCCTCTCCCTCGAAAAAATGAACCGCATCCTGGAAATCGACCGCGCGAACCTCATGGCCGTCGTCGAACCCGGCGTCATCACCCAGGTCCTCCAGGAAGCCGTCGAAGCCGAAGGCCTCTTCTACCCCCCTGACCCCGCTTCCCGCGGCTCCTGCATGCTCGGCGGCAACGTCGCCGAATGCGCCGGCGGCCCCCGCGCCCTGAAATACGGCGTCACCAAGGACTGGATTCTGGGACTTGAAGCGGTGCTCGCCGACGGCACCGTGATCAACACCGGCGGCAAGCTGCTCAAGAACGTGACGGGCTACAACCTGACGCAGCTTCTGGTCGGAAGCGAAGGAACGCTCGCCGTCGTGACGAAGATCATCCTGAAACTCATCCCCTACCCCCCGTTCCGCTCCACCCTCGTCGCGACCTTCGACTCCCTCGAAGGCGCCGCCGTCGCCCTCACGAAGATCTTCGAAGCCCGCATCATCCCCTGCGCCACCGAGTTCATGGAGTCCAGCGCCATCCAGGCCGCCGCGAAAAAACGCGGCCGACACTTCCCCGGCATGGAAGCCCCCGCCACCCTCCTCATCGAAGTCGACGGCTACGACCGCGACGTCGTCGAGCGCGACGGCCAGCGCACCGGCGAGGTCTGCCTCGCCCACGGCGCGCTCGACGTGATCGTCGCGGACTCCCCCACCCAGCAGAAAGAAATGTGGGACATGCGCCGCGCGATCGGCGAGGCGGTGAAGGGGCTTTCGATCTACAAGGAAGAAGACACGGTGGTCCCGCGCGCGAACCTGCCGAAGCTCATGCGCGCGCTCGACGACATCAAGAAACGCCACGGTTTGACGACGATCTGCTACGGCCACGCCGGCGACGGCAACATCCACGTCAACATCCTGAAAATGCAGATGAGCGACAGGGACTGGGCCGAAAAACTCCCCCCCGCGATCCGCGAGATCTTCACCGAGGTCGTCAAACTCGGCGGCACCATCAGCGGCGAACACGGCATCGGCTTCGTGCAGCGCGAATGGCTGCCGCTCGCGATGACGAAGGACGAGATCGAGCTGATGCGGCGGGTGAAGGCGGCGTTTGATCCGAAGGGGCTTTTGAATCCGAGCAAGCTCATCCCGGAATGACCTTTGGCCGCAGCTACGGCGGGACGAGATCTCCCAGAAATCTCGGATCTTCATTTAGGGCAGACAGGAGCGCCGCATAGCTCGTGAGGAATTCGAGTGGTCCCTTGCGTGCGTCAAGAACCGGGTTTTCCCAAGTCGCGTCAATTTCGTTTGTCCCCGAGCTCATGAGGTGCCGGTAGGTCGTCCCGTCGATGCATCCGGCACTCGAGGTGCCTGTCCGAATCGCACGCTTCAGAAGCTGATCCGCAGTCCCCAAGTGGAACTCCAGGAGACTGCTCGAAGCCGGTATCCACTGGTGACTGACTCCCTCCTGACGAAAACTTGGGGCTGGACAAGACCTGGCTTTCGGCCGTCCCTTTGTGTCCCTCCTCCATTCAGGATGCGGCAGTGAGTCCCAGATGCTGTCCTGTGATCTTGTTAAGCAGATCCGGGGAGATTCAGAGTCCCATATCAAGGTAAGGACCCTCTCGGGCTCAAATGACTCAAGGATCTGAAGCCGTGCGGCGATCTTGACTCCGGCGTGCAGCGCGATTGCACTCGTCGATTCCAACCCGAGCCGTTCTTCAATCAGGCGACCCTTGGAATACCTGACTGTCTCCCTATGAAACGCCCGGATGACCTCCTGCTCGGCGACCTTCTCCAGCCGAATCGCCGCCAGGTGCGCGCCAGGAGGAAACTGGTTCGGTGAAGCCCTGTGAAATGGTTCCAGATCGGCCGCTGTCCACCACTCTCCACGCGTCAGCGCAGGGTGGCTGACGGGAGTATCTGGAGGGACTCTTCCACGACGAACAAGTGCCTCGAAGTCTTCCAAGAGGAGCTTTTCCGGAGGTCTCCCGCTCTTCAACTTGATCAGAAGTCCCATAGAGGTAGAGGATACCGAGTTCTCGAGGCACTTCCAGTGTGATGAACTGTCTGACCTTGAGATTCTGGTTACCTCACGTCCACCACCTTCAAGCCTATGTGATCCGCCCTCCTCTCCGGCTCGGACTGCAGCCGGAACGCGGACCGGCAGGGCCAGCCCTTGTCGGCCCAGCAGTCGCCGCGGCGGACGCGGGAGACGCTGCCGGAGTCGCCACGCTGGGCGGCGTCGCGCACACCCTGGAGAATTCCATTCCGGACCCTCACCCCAGGGAACCGGCGAATGTCGCGATCCGCGCCCGGGAAAACGCATCCCAGAGACGGACAGCACTGCTAGTTGACGAAGTAACATGATTGCGGTAGAACTCTTATGTCAACTACCGGAGCGCCCATGACCATCGCCAGGAAACTGCCCCTCGATGAGCTCGCCGCCGATCTGGCCGACGCGCGCCGGCGCCCGTCGCGTTCCGCGTTCCTCACGCGGGCGGTGCGCGGTTTGCTCCGCCTTGCAGATGAAGCCTCTCCGGCCTGGCTGCTCCGCGCCGCCGCGGCGCCCTCCGATTACGACGTCCTCCTCAGGGCGCTGCAGGTCCCCGTCGTCGCCAAGTCCGATCCGGCCGTTTCCCCGGCTCTCCGCGGATTCGAGGAACGGAATAAGCTCCTCAGTTCGCGTGGCGGCCTTCTGAGCGCGGCGGCCGCAGCAGACCATCTTCACCTGTCGCGCCAGGCGGTGGACAAGCGGCGCCGGGCCGGCACGCTCATCGGCCTGCCGATCGGACGCCGGGGCTTCTCCTACCCGGCATGGCAGTTCGCACGAGAAGGAACGGTCCCGCACCTCGAGACGATCCTCCGAGCGCTTCGCGAACACGATCCGTGGATGCAGTGCCTGTTCCTGCTCAATCCCAACGCCGACCTCGGAGATGCCGCCCCCCTGGATGCCCTGCGGACGGGCCGCCTGGAGGAAGTCCGTCGCCTGGCGCGCGCCTTCGGCGAACAAGGGAGCCTCTGACGCCGCCCGTTCCCGGTCCTCATCCCGACCCGCCCGCGAACCTCCATGCGCTTCGCCTCCCCCTCCGGAGGCTGAAGGCCGGTCTCTTCCGCTTCTTTCCCGGAGGCCGCTCCCCGCTCCACTTTGGACGCAAGCGCCTCTTTCGTTTCGACGACCCGAGGGGCAGGTTCGGTGTCCTCTACGCCGCCGAAGACGAGCCGTGCGCGTTCATCGAGACGTTCGGCCAGGCCCTCCGCCATGGCTTCCTCTTTGTCACCGACCGGGAACTCCTCGGACGCGATCTCGTACGGATCCGGCCCCGAAGACCGCTTCGGCTCGTCGATCTGGCCGGCCCCGGGCTGGTCTCCCTCGGAGCCGACGCCAGGCTCGGCGCCGGGGACTATCGCATCGCGCAGAAATGGTCCCGAGCGATTTACGAGCACCCCGCGCGCCCCGACGGCCTGCTCTACCCCGCGCGGCATGATCCCTCCCGGATCGCCGTGGCGATCTTCGACCTCGCCGCGTCCTGCCTCGCCAGCGCGCCTCTCGGACACCTGATGCTGGCGCGAAACGCCGCGCTTCGGAGTCGCATTCTCCTGACTTACCGGATTGGATTGCTCGGCACGTCGTAGAACCTACCGGACCTTCGACACCGGAATCCCCTGCACGATCAGGGCCGGACCGCGACCACCCTGAAGCCAATGTGATCCGCCCTCCTCTCCGGCTCGAACCGCAGCCGGAACGCGGACCGGCAGGGCCAGCCCTTGTCGGCCCAGCAGCCGCCGCGGCGTACGCGGGAGACGCTGCCGGAGTCGCCGCGCTGAGCCGCGTCGCGGGCGGCGTGGAGATCGGGATCTGCGCCCCCCGGGAGGCGGGCGTGGTACCAGTCGCGGCACCACTCGAAGACGTTGCCGTGCATGTCGAAAAGGCCCCAGGGGTTGGCCGGGTAGCTCGCGACGGCGCAGGCGCGGCGGAGCGAAGGGCCGGTCTCGGCCGTGTTGTACGGCTCGCCCTCGAAGTTCGCCTGCTTGCTCGAGAGCGACGAACCGAAAGACGTCGCCGTCGTCGTCCCCGCGCGGCAGGCGTACTCCCACTGCGCTTCCGTCGGCAGGCGGAATTCCCATGTGGCGGGAAGCGCCCCCGAGCGGCGCGCTTCCGCGGTGAGCCGGCGGCAGAAGTCCTCGGCCTCAGCGAAATTCATCGAGTAGACGGGAAAGTCGTCGCCCGCGCCGGCGGTCGTCTCGGCAGGGAGCGCGCCCATCACCCGCTTCCACTCCCCCTGCGTCACCTCCGTGCGGCCGATCCAGAAGCCGCGCGTGAGCGTCACCGCGACCTGGTCCTCGCCGGGGCGGCGCTCGGGTTCGTCGGGGGGGCTGCCCATGGTGAAGCGGCCCGCGGGGCACCATCGGAGCTTGATGCCGGCGATCTCGCGCGCGTCGCCGGCCTTCGAGCCGTCGAAGGCGTCGGCGGGCGCGAAGGGCGTGCGGTCCTCGGCCGGGGGGCGGTCGGGCTGGCAGCCGGCGAGGAGGAGCAGGAGCAGGGCCCGTCGGCGCATCACCGCTACCTCAGGAGGGTTTCCATCTCCCACGTCCGTTCCCAGCCCAGCTTCCTGTAAACGCCTCTTCCCATCCTGGACGCGTGCAGGGTCATTTTCGTTAATCCCCTCTTGCGACACCATGCTTCGGCGGCGCGCACGATCCGCGTCGCGAGCCCCTTCCCCCGAAACTCTGGCTCGGTGTACATCGAGAGAAGATACGGGAGGAGTCCGCATCGGCGCGGGCCGGGCTGCTGCTCGCGGAGCCAGACGGCGCCGCCGGCGGCGACGCGACCGTCAGGGGAGAGGGCGAGGAAGGCGGCGAAGCGGCCGGAGCGGAGGCGGGCGCGGGCCCAGCGGGCGTAGGCGAGGTCGGCGGCGCGCAGGGCGGGTTCGTCGGTCCAGCCCATGTCGCGGAACATGCCGTCGCGCTGGCGGCGGAGCGCGGGGAGGTCGCGCGACGTGGCGAGGCGGATGAGAAATTCACTTTTCCGCACATGCAGCGAGCCCCCAGGGCGCAATCAGGCCTCCTCGGGAGACAGGCCCAGAGCGCGCTCGATCGCCCGAATTGCGATCCGCCGATGGGAGTTGAGCCCCAGCAGTTGCACGGTGGCGCGGCCTTCTGGCGACAACCCGGCGAGCTGCAGGCCATCGAACTCGAAGTGAGTCCCCCATGAATCGCGCCGTGGATGAAACAGCTGTACGAATCGCCCCGTCAGAGGATCGGCCGCATCGGTGGCGTCCGACTTGTGCAAGTTGCAGCTCGGGCAGGCGAGCGCCAGGTTATCTTCAGTGTCGGCTCCTCCCTTGGCGCGGGGAACGATGTGCTCGATGTGGAATGTCGCTCCCTGAATAACCTGGCTCATGTGGCAGTACTCACACCGGTCGCGGGCCCGAGCGCGAACTTCCCGATCTGAAGCCGCTCTCATTTCCTGAGCGATTTGAGGAGGACTTTTGCCTGACCGCGGATCAGCGCCAATTGTTCGCTGAGCTCCACGAGAGCCTGCAGATTCTGGCGTTCATCCTCCGAGAGCTTGCCCTCGGTATTCCGGTCCATGAGGTCGCGGAGTTTCCCCTGCGTCACCGCGGGAATCTCAAGATTGGCGAGCTCCTCGATGTACTCGAACGGGGCTTCGATTGTATGGGGCATGTCGACTCTCCCTTGTGCTTTCTGGGACGGAAGCCAGTATACCGGATCCAATCGCGATCGCCCGAGCAGCGTTGCCAGGCTGTGCGTGCGATTCTTCGCCCCGGGCCGGGTCAACGCTTCGTCACACCTTGCGGAATCGCGGGTGAGGTGCCATGAACACGAGGAGCGCAAGCCGGCCGGTGCCGGAGTTCGTCACGCCGTGTTCTTCGCCGGCCCTGGCGAAGACGACGGAGCCGGTGCGGAGGGGCTGCTGCTCTTTGCCGACCTGGAAGAGGCCCTCGCCTTCCACGACGTAGTAGACCTTGTCGGCGTCCTCGTGGACGTGCGCCTTCTGGGACTGGCCGGGTTCGAGGCCGTAGAGGTCGCAGAACATGCGGCCGGTTTCGAACAGGTTGGTCTTCGCCATTTTTTCGGCGGAGAACTTCATTTCGTCGGAGACGTGTTTCCACCAGCCCACGGTTACACCTCGATGTAGATGTCGTTGTCCTGGATGACGACGGGGTACGTGCGGACGCGGGCGTCGGTCTGGCCGGACGTGCAGGCGCCGGTCTTGAGGTCGAAATGCCAGGCGTGGCCGGGGCAGACGACGCGGCCGGCGTCGGTGACCTGGCCCTTGTGGAGCTGGTCGCCCATGTGGGGGCAGAGGTTCTTGATGGCGAGGATCTCGCCTTTGAAATTGAAGAGGCCGATTTCGCGGGCCTCGACGGTGACGCGGAGGGCGGCGCCCGGGGGGAGGTGGGAGAGGGCGGCGACTTTATGAAGGGCCATGGGGCTCACGATAATCGGGCGCGCGCGGGGCGGAAAGGGACACGTGCGCGATGCCGCGCCTGCGTTCGGCGTTCGGCGTTCGGAGTTCGGCGTTGAGCCCTCGAGTGGCTCCAGTCCTCCTCGCGCCACACCCGCAGTCGCTCCCCAAAAAGCAAGGGCGGACCACAATGGGTCCGCCCCCGTCCTCGTCGTCCAACGCCGAACTCCGAACGCCGAACTCCGAACGCCGCCCGCTGTCAGCGTCCGTCTTCACCGACAGGCTTGTCCTCGATCACCAGCCTGAACTCGTCCGAGATCGCGCGCACGCTCGGGGCGTACATCGCATAACCGTTCGTCGGCATGGCGTGGAAGCTGCCGGGAATCTCGGCGCGCACGCGGTAGCTCAATTTGTGTTTGCCCTTCGGCAGCCACGAGACGAAGTACACGACCTTCTCGTCGCGCAGTTCCTTGTTCGAGGCGATCGTTCCCCAGACCGGGCCGGAGACCAGTTCCGTCGGCTCCGTGCCCGCGGCCTTGAAGTCCTCGAACACCAGGTACTCGTAGTCGTTCGGGGCGTCGATCGTCAGTTCGATTTCGAGCAGGTCGCCCGACGTCACCTTCGCTCCGCTCGCCAGCGCCTCGCGGTCGTACTCGATCCGCGTGACCTTGCGGCCGCCCTCGTTCGTCTCGACTTTCTTCGCGTGGAGGCGGTAGTAGGCGCGCGCGACGTCCATCTTCGAGCTGCCCGCCTTCAGGTCTTCCTCGGTCGTGAAGTACTTGAGGTACACGCTCCAGTACGCCGTGCCCTTGCCGGACTTCTTGACCGTGATCGTGTGCTTGCCCGTCTCGATCGCGTCGCCCTTGAGCCCCGTCTCGCCGTGCAGCGTGAACACGTTCTCGCCCGTCACGCCGAAGCTCTTGAGCAGTTTTCCGTCGAGCTCGATGTCCGCCGTGTACTCCGGCGACAGCTCGCCCGACGCCTTCGCGTACTCGCACAGCGCGAGCACCGCGTGCGCCGTGTCGCGCGTCGATTTCCAGCGGACGCCGTCGCGGTTCATGAGCAGCCACTTGGCCACGCGTTCGACGTTCGGATTTTTGCCGTCGACCATGATGTACGCCCGGAGGATCGCCGAGTTCGCCTCGACGTCGTCGCCGTACCAGTACCACCACGCCCAGCGGTCCTCGCGGTCCCACCAGGCCAGGCCGTTCTTCTCGTCGACCTTGACGAAGTCCTCCATGTTCCGGATGCAGACCTCGGCCTTGTCCTTCTGGCCGGCGAGGTGCATCGCCATCGCGAGCAGCGCCCTGCCGTAGGAGTTCATGTCGCCGCGCCGATCGTAGAGATGGTCGGCAGGCTTTTTGTCCAGCGCCTTGCACTCCGCCAGCACGTACGCGCAGTACGCCGCGCGGTGCAGGTCTTGTTCCTTCTCGAGGTTGCGCTTGAGGGCGTTCACCGCATTCTGGAAGCGTCCCTCGTCGACCGGCGCGCCGGCGGCCTTCGCGATCCGGAGGCCGTTCACGACGTACGCGGTGATGAACGGATCGATCGTGTCGCTCTGCCACCAGCCCCAGCCGCCGGCCCCGTTCTGGAACGAGTAGAGCCGCTGCAGGCCCTGCTCCACGATGTGCTCGAGCGCCGCGGTGTGGAACACCGGGTCCTTCGCCGGCGGCAGGTCGGCGTACGCCAGCCGGCGGCGCTTCCCGATCTCCTCCAGCGACACGCCCGACTGCTTGAGCGTCTGCGCGACGGACACGGCCGGCATGAACCGGCTCATCGTCTGCTCGACGCAGCCGTACGGGTACTCGATCAGGTAGGGCAGCGCGTCGAGGATGGCGCCCATCATCGTGGGCGACACCTGGACGACGAGATCGGCCGTCGACACCTTGCGATCCGCGGGAACCATGATCTCGATCGTCGACGTCTCCGTGTCGCCCTTCACCACCCCCGACCACCCCTGCATCTTGTCCATCCCGTGCACGTACACCGGGAACTCCATCATCATCGCGTCGGAGTCCTGCTGCCCGATGCCCGTCACGGTGATCTTCGCGAGCCCTTCCTTCGTCGCCTTCACCTTCCAGTCCACGCGGGCTTCGCCGTTGGCGGACACTTTGATCTCGAACGTGTCCTTGTCGGCCAGCTCGAGCGTCCCGCCCTCGAGCTTCAAGGTCGCCTTCACCAGCTCTTCGACCTTGCCCTGGTTGTTCACGATCGCCGACAGCAGCAACTCGTCCCGCTCGCGGAAGAACCGCGGCGCCTGCAGCCGCACCATGAGCGTCTTGGCCGTCACGACCTCGACCGCCGTCGCGCCCACCCGCGTCGTCGCGTCGATCCCGCGCGCCGTCGCCCGCCACGTCGTGAGCGAATCCGGCATGTCGAACTCCACCGTCGCCTTCCCGTCCGCGCCCGTCACGACGAACGCGTTCCAGTACGCCGTGTCGGCGAAGTTCTTGCGGACGAC
>JACPRD010000037.1 GCA_016190145.1 Planctomycetota bacterium
CCCGTCCACCCCGTCCGAACCTGATCCGCTTCCGTAAATCCCCGTCATGCCGGCGATATCGTCAGGCTGCGGCGAGCTCTCTCCTGAATACACGGGAGCCATGACAGCCCCCGAGTCCGCCGAATGCCCGAGGCCGAGCGAGTGCCCCATCTCGTGCAGCAGGATCCCCTCGATGAACCCCGGATCCGACCACGTGACGAGCCCGTTCATCTCGACGTCGCCCTCGATGATCGAGCCGCTCGCGCCCACCATGTTGCCGCCCACGCCGAGCACACCCGGCGAACCGCTCCAAGCCTCGTCCCACGCCACCACGTTCTCGCCGTCGCCGAAAACCGCCCCCGCCGCCGTCCCGCCGTCGTACTCGAGATCGAGATTCCCCGACGTCGAGTCCTCCCACGACAGCATCGCGGCCTTCATCGCCAGCACCTCCCCGTCGTCCGAGGCCGGCCCGCCCGCCAGATCCGGCGTTCCCGCGTCGTTCATGCGCCAGAAAACGTCTCCCGACGGGCCAGGAATCGGGAACGGCCCCCACTTCGCCGGCGGGCTGTACATGTACGAGTACGCCATCGGCGCCGTCGCGAGCCCCACGAACGCAAGGCCGAGGAGAGTCTTCTTCATCGGAGTCCCTCCACCGCGGCCGGAGACTGCGCGGCGATTTCCTTCTGGAAGCGGCCGACCACGTCCGAGAGGAGTTCCTCGGCTTCGCTCGGTTTCGCGTCCTCGACGGGTTTGTTCTTGTCCAGCCGGTAGAAGCAGGAATCGCTGAAGTCGCGCCGCGCGAAGTCCGTGCCGTTCTCGTCGGACCGGATCTTCCAGCGACCCTGGGCAAACCCCACGAGCGGTGTGTACTTGGGGTTGTCGAGGTTGGCCATGAGGAAGAGGAGTTCGCGGTCGCCCTGGGCGAATTTCGGCATGCCCGCGATTTTGAACTCGACCTCGCCGATGCGGCCGCCCATCTGGTGGAACGTGAGCGTGTCGCCGACGCGGCTCGGACCCTTCAGGACCTGGTCGACGCGGAATTCGACGGTCGTCCAGATCTGCGAGACGCCGTCCCCGTCGGGATCGCGCCACGACGTCGAGACCGCGGTCACGGTTCCGGCGACCATGTGCGTG
Organism: Planctomycetota bacterium; assembly: GCA_016190145.1. Taxonomy (GTDB): domain Bacteria; phylum Planctomycetota; class MHYJ01; order WSZJ01; family WSZJ01; genus WSZJ01. The sequence continues at coordinate 1,114 of JACPRD010000037.1, forward strand.
GAATGCTGAACGAGTTCGGTGTCGCTCAGCCGGATGAGAACCGCCGCGCGCGCGGCGAGAGCGGTGACCGCGACCAACACGGCGACCGCGAGCAGACGTCGATTCATGGATTCCCTCCCCCTCTCAGGAATCATGAGTGCCATTGCAAAGTTTGTTCCGTGCGGCGAAATGGCAGCGCGTGCTCTTCCCGTGGCGCGGAACTGTTAAGTAGATTGAGCAGTGCAAAGCTGGGTGTACAAGCGGGACTAGGGCGCGAGCCCCCGGCGGACCACCGCCCGAAGGACGTCACTCCGGCCGACCACCCGCGCCGCCCCGGCCGCCGTCCGCCCGTACGTCGCCACACTCGCTTCCCCGGAACCGCAGGAAACGACCGTCCTGTCCCGGAAGGCGCGCAGGCCCTCGACCTGCCGCACCGCCGGCGACCCCCACGCCGCCGTCGCGATCACGCAGTACTTCTTCAGCCCGTGCTTTCCGTCGTCGTCGTCGTCCGCCACGGCTCCCTCGTCCCCTCCCCCGCCGCTCCCGGAAGGAGGCGATTCCGGCGGCGGCGGAGCGCTTCCCATCACCCCGTCCCCGCCGGCGCCGACGCCGTAGAGCGCCGCGGCGCCGGCGAGGTCGTCGGGCTGCAGGTCCTGGAAGCCGCCCGCGATCGCGTTCATCACCGCGGGCGAGTCTTCCTCGTGGGCGAAGCCGATGGTGTGACCGAGTTCATGAAGCGCGATATTCTGGAGGATCACGGAGTCGTCCCAGGTGTAGACCGCGCCGTCGAATTCCACGTCGCCCTCGATGATCGTTCCCGAGGCGCCGAAGGCGTAGGTTGCCAGCGCCACGGCGCCCGGAATGCCGATGCCGGCCTCGTTCCAGGCCATGACGTTGGCGCCGTCGCCCGTGTCGGCTCCGAGCACCGTGAGGCCGACGAATTCGAGATCGAGGTTGCCGCCGGTCGCGTTTTCCCACTGAAGGAGCGAGTCGACGAGGATCAGGTGCTCGCCGTCGCCGGTGGAAGGACCGCCGTCCATGTCCGGCGTCCCCGCCTGGTTCACGCGCCAGTCGACGTTTCCGCCGCTGCCGGATCCGACCGGCGGGCCGCCCCATTTCGACGGCGGGTCCGTGATGTACTCAAAACCGGCCAGCGGAGTGCACGCAAGAAGAGCGAAAACCGCGGCGCGTTTCATCGGTCCACCTCCGCGCGCAGCCTCGCGAGCACGTCGGCAAGCGGCTCCTCGGCCGCCTCAGGCGCCGCGGCCGGCTCGAGCCTCCCGCCCGCCCCCGGCTGCACGAATACCGCGCCGCCGAATTCCCGCCGCGCCCGCTCGACCCCCGCCTCGTCCGCGCGAATCGTCCACTTCCCCTGCCCCGCCCCCACCACCGGCGAGTACTTGCGCGTTTCCATTCCGGGCGCGAGACAGACGAGCGCCCGCTCGCCCTGCGCGAATGCGGGAAGCCCCGGCGCAACGTGCGTCACCCCGTCGAGCGCCCCCCCGAACGTCCGGATTTCGAGGACGTCTCCGGCCGCGTCCGCGCCTTTCACGACCTGCTCCACACGCAGCCGCGCCGTGGTGTAGATCGAGCGCACGCCGTCGCCGTCCGGGTCCTCCCACGCGACCGACACGGACTCGACCGTCCCGACCACGATCCGCCCGCTGTGCGCGACCAGGTCGGCGTCCGACATCCGGACGAGCGTCAGCGCGCCCGCACCCGACGCGGCGAGAACGACCGCCGCCAGAATCCACGAACAACGACGAATCGAAACCATCGCTGCCCCCGATGGTGCCCCCCGAGGGAGATCATCGCGGATGGAAGCGGAGGAAGCAAGCGCGGGAGGAGACGAGAACGACAATTTTGAATTTTGAATGGTGAATTTTGAATTGGAGACCGCGGACGGGGTGAAGACGGATTCGAAGTCTCCAATTCAAAATTCAACATTCAACATTCAAAATTGTCCTTCCGCCTCCCCCAGGTCCCGCCGTCACGCCTCTACAGACACCACCCCCTGCAGCTCGCTCTTCAGATACAGCCGGAATTTCGGGTCCCACCGCCGCGCGCACCGCCCGCACGAGAAGTCCACCCGCTTCCGCGTCCGCACCTCGTTGCCGCAGGAAGGACACGCGTAGACGTATCGGAATGGCCGCCTCGGCATCGGCTTCGCATGCACGTCGCACCCGAGCCGCTTCGCCTCCGCCCGAAATCTCCGCCCGTGCCCCAGCACGCCCGCCGCGTGGATCAGTTCGTGCTTGAGCGTGTTCGGGATCTCCTGGGGGAAGACCGCGTGGTACTTCCAGGAGAGCCGCACGACCTTCCGCCGGAAATAGCACAATCCCGCGCTGCGGTTCATCCGGCGGCTCCACTCCACCCGGTACGCGAGCCGGTGCCCCGGGTAGAACTCGCGGGCGAGGGCCTCGAAGGCCGCGGTCAGGTCGAAGTTCGCGGGAAGGGGCGGCATCGCAGTTCTTCATACGACGACGCGGGTTCGGAGTCAACCGCGGAGAAGGTGTTTCGGAATGGTCGGATTTCAACAGTGCTTCCCGTGTTTCGTGGTGCGGGCGCGCCAGTGGCGCGCCCGCACACCTCCGGCCGGGGCCTCGGTCTGCGTTAGGCAAACGCGCTTGACTCCGGACCGCCCCTCGGCGTAGAAATGCATGCTTGCCTCTCTGCGGAGGCGAGTGGAACCCTTCACCTCGGACGGAGATCCCGGATGGCCCTGAACGGACCGCAGAAACCCCTCGGCCAGCTCCTCAAGGAAATGGAGCTCGTCACCGAGGGGCAGATCCAGGAAGCCCTCGCCCTGCAGCGCGAAAAGGGCGGCGCCCTCGGGAGCATCCTGGTGGAGCTCGGGTACGTGAGCGAGGAGGAAATGCTCCTCGCGCTCGGCGCCCAGGTCGGCATGGAAGTCGTCAACCTGGACGAGATGAAGATCGAGCGGCCGACGCTCGAAAAGGTCTCGCCGACGATGGCGAAGGTCTACAAGATCATCCCGGTGAAGTTCGAAAACAACATGCTGACGGTCGCGATGGCCGACCCGCTCAACGTCAGCGTGCTCGACGACCTCAGGTTCATGCTGAACTGCGAAGTCCAGGGCGCGGTCTCGAACGAGGAGGCCGTGACGCGGGCGATCAACAACTACTACGCGGGCCAGACGGCGACGGTCGAAGACCTTCTCGCGCAGATGGGCGAGGACGCGGCGGGCGATTCCGAGGTCGTGAAGGAAGGCGGCAAGGCCCCCGTGGACCTGCAGCAGGTCGCCGACGCCGCCAACGCCGCCCCCGTCGTCAAACTCCTCAACCTCATCCTCCTCCAGGCCATCAAGGACCAGTCCTCCGACATCCACTTCGAGCCCTTCGAGTCCGAGTTCAAGGTCCGCTACCGCGTGGACGGCGTGCTCTACGAAATGATGCCCCCGCCCCTCCACCTCGCCCTCGCGCTCATCTCGCGCATCAAGGTCATGAGCAACCTCGACATCTCCGAGACGCGCCTCCCGCAGGACGGGCGCATCATGCTCTCGATCGGCGGCAGACCCGTCGACCTGCGCATCTCCACCCTGCCGACGATGTTCGGGGAGTCGGTCGTCATGCGCGTCCTCGACCGGTCGGTCGTGTCGCTGGACGTGGACAACGTCGGGCTGCGGGAAGAGGACTTCAAGCTGACGAAGCTGCTGCTCGAGCTTCCGAACGGGATCATCATCGTCACGGGCCCGACGGGGTCCGGCAAGACGACGACGCTCTACTCGTGCCTGAACTACATCAACGACGTGAAGTGGAAGACGATCACGACGGAGGACCCGGTCGAATACGACCTGGACGGGATCATCCAGGTGCAGATCAACGAGGACATCGGCGTGACGTACTCCGCGTGCCTCCGGTCGATCCTGCGACAGGACCCGGACTACATCCTGGTCGGAGAAATCCGCGACCTCGAGACCGCGCAGATCGCGGTCGAGGCCTCGCTCACCGGGCACCTCGTGTTCAGCACGCTTCACACGAACGACGCTCCCTCGGCCATCACCCGCATGCTCGACCTCGGGATCGAATCCTTCCTCATCGCGGCCACGATGGAGGCCATCATCGCCCAGCGCCTCGTGCGGCGCATCTGCCTCAAGTGCAAGACCGAGTACGAGCCGACGGAGGAGATGCTCCTCCAGCTCGGACTCCGCCCCTCGGACGTGGAAGGAAAGCGCTTCTATTACGGTACCGGCTGCAACCACTGCAACAACACGGGTTACAAGGGGCGCCTGGCGATCTTCGAGATCATGCTGTTGACCGACCGCATCAAGAACCAGATCATGCAGCAGTCGTCGACGGACGAAATCAGGCGCACCGCGCGCGAGCAGGGGCTCCGCGTGCTGCGCGAGTCGGGGCTTCTGGCCATCTACGACGGCGTGACAACGATCGACGAGGTCGTCCGCGAGACGCTGTTCGCCGGTTAACTCATTTGGAGTCGGGGCTATGCCGATCTTCACGTACGAAGCGGTCGACAACAAGGGCAAGAAGATCAAGGCCGAGATCGAGGCCACTTCGAGCCAGGAGGCCATGAGCAAGGTGCACGCCCAGGGCCTGTTCCCCACGAACGTCAAGGAGAAGGGGGCGGAGGCGAAGGGCGCGCATCCGGCGACGGCGAAGAAGAAGGGATTCGGGCTGGGGGGCGGCGTGAGCCAGAAACAGCTCACGCAGTTCACGGTCCAGCTGTCGATTCTTCAGGACGCGGGCCTTCCGATCGTGCGCTCGCTGAAGATTCTCGAGCAGCAGATGAAGCCCTGCGCGCTCAAGGGAATCGTCGGGCAGGTGGCCGAGGACGTCGAGAGCGGCTCCAGCCTGTCGGAGGCGCTTTCGAAGCACCCGAAGGCGTTCGACCGGCTGTACGTGAACATGGTGAAAGCGGGCGAGGCGGGCGGCGTGCTCGACACGATCCTGCAGCGTCTCGCGGTGTACATGGAAAAGGCGCAGGCGTTGAAGCGCAAGGTGATCGGCGCGTCGATCTACCCGGCGTCGGTCATCACCATCGCGATCCTGATCGTGTCGGGCATTCTGATCTGGGTCATTCCGCAGTTCAAAACGGTGTTCGAGGACCTGGGCGCGGAGCTGCCTCTTCCCACGATGCTGCTCCTCAAGCTGTCGGACTTCCTGGTTTCGTTCTGGTGGCTGCTGCCCGCGGTGCCGTTCGCGATCTTCGTCGGGTACAAGACGCTGGTGAAGAACAAGGGCGGCCGCGTGGCGCTGGACAAGTTCAAGCTGCACATGCCGCTGTTCGGCGAGATCATCAAGAAGTCGGTGATCAGCCGGTTCTGCCGCACGCTGGGCACCCTGATCTCGTCCGGCGTTCCGATTCTCGAGGCGTTGTCGATCGTGAAGAACGCGGTGGGCAACGAGGTGATCGCGAACGCGGTGCAGATCGTGCACGATTCGATCCGTGAAGGAGAATCGATCGCCGAGCCGCTGGCGCAGACGAAGGTGTTCGACGACATCGTCATCAACATGATCGACGTCGGCGAGGAAACGGGAGAACTCGACAAGATGCTCATCAAGGTCGCCGACAACTACGACGACGAAGTCGACGCGGCGGTCGGCGCGCTCATGTCGATCATGGAGCCTGCGATGATCATCGGCATGGGTCTCACGATCGGGTTCATCGTCATCGCGCTGTTCCTCCCGCTGGTCAGCCTCATCAACAACATGAAGTAGTTCCGTGACGCTCCAGGGCCCCTTCCCTCGCGGAAGGGGCCTTTTTTTTGGCATCATGGGCGCATGAAGCTCCGGGGCAAGGTCTTCGCGTGGATTCTGCTCACGATGGCCTTCGTGTTCGCCCTGCTCACGGTGAACCTCCTTCTGGACGACATCCAGCGGACGGACGTACAGCACTCGAACGTGGCGCGGCTGGTGCACGTGATGACGCAGGATCTCGTGAGTTCCCAGGACCCTCTGCTGCCGCGCGACGAGCAGCTCTCCCGGCTCGAGGAGCGGCTGAACCGGATGCAGGTGTTCCGCGACTGGCAGGTCTTCGACGCGGACGGCGCCACGCTTCGGACGGGCGGCGAGCCCGGTCCCGCGCGGAGGCCGGACGACGTGCTGCGGGACGCGCAGTTCGTGCGGGCGGCGGCGCACGACCAGACGACGCTGGAGAAGAACGTCTTCGTGACGCGGCTGGAGCTGGCGCCCGAGATGCCGGATGCGCCGCCGGGGACGTCGCGGACGGACTACGTGGTGCTGCGGGCGCAGATCGAGCACCAGGCTGTGGCGTCGCACGACGTCTGGGGGTCGTTCAAGCAGGTGTTCCTGCTGATGCTGCTGGGGACGGGAGTGCTGATCATGACGATGCAGATGGTGCTCGAGCGTCTGGTGGTGAAGCCGCTCGAGAGTCTCGCGCGCGGTTCGGAGCGGCTGAGCCTGGGCGACTACACGCGGCCGGTGGAGGATCCGGGGACGGAGGACGAGATCGGCGACCTGCTGCGCACGTTCAACATCATGCAGCAGCGGCTGCGCGAGTACCACGAGACGCTGGAGCACCGGGTGGCGGACGCGACGGACAAGGTGAAGGGGGCCGAGCGGCGGCTGATCGTGGCGCAGCGGCTTTCGGCGACGGGCACGCTCGCGGCCGGGATCGCGCACGAGATCAACAACCCGCTCGGGGGGATGCTGAACGCGGCGCGCGCGCTCAAGCGCGAGGGTCTTTCGGGGGCGAAGCGCGAGCAGTACCTGGAGCTCATCGTCGAGAGCCTGTTGCGGATCCAGGACACGGTGAAGAAGGTGCTTCAGTTCTCGCCGCGCAAGGTGAACCCGCAGGCGGCGAGTCTGCGCGAGATCCTCGAGCGCGCGATCGGCCTCGCGCACTACAAGCTCGACAAGAAGAAGGTCAAGCTGGCGCACGACACGCCGGAGCGGCTGCCGAACGTCTTCTGCGACCCGAGCGAGCTCGTTCAGGTGTTCCTGAACCTGATCCTGAACGCGATCGACGCTACGGAGGAGGAGAAGGGGCAGATCCGCGTGCACTACCTGCTGGGGGAGGGGGAGGTCGCGGCGTGCGTCTCGGACAACGGGTGCGGGATGACGGAAGCGGAGCTGGCGCAGGCGTTCGACCTGTTTTACACGACGAAGGGGACGGAGGGGACGGGTCTTGGGCTCTCGGTGGTCTACAACATCGTGCAGAATCACGGGGGGCGGATCGACGTCACGAGCCAGAAGAACGTGGGGACGACGTTCACGGTGACGCTGCCGGTGCACAGGGAGGACCAGCTCGGACCGGCGCCGGCGCTTCCGCCGGAGGAGGCGAGGAAGGGCAAGGAAATGGAGGCGCGGAGTTAGCGTGTACGAGCTCTTTCCGGGCCTGACGACTTCGAATACCGGCGCCGTGCTTCGTGCCTCGTGGGTGACCTCTAGGAAGGACGGGTCGACGTTGGCAACGAGGCGCCTGCGAGCGGAGGAGCGCGGCTGGTGGGGCTTTTCATTCTGGAACGCCCGGGATTCAGACTGAACTGACCCGAATATCGCCTTCCCCGGCGCTCCGGCTGCGTCGTCTTGTGCCTAACTGCAACTCCTCTCAACCCTTGCGGCCCTCCGGACGATATAATCTGAAACCTTCGGAACGCGGGTTGCACACCTGGGAGCCGGACTCACCACACCTTGAGGAAAACGTATAACCTGATATGCCCGAGATCGAAGAACTGAAGGCGGACTGGAACTCCGGCAAACTGTCCCAGATCGCCCGGGACCTGATCGAGTTCGTCAAGAACCACCGCGCCGACATCATCGACTACCGCGACCGCGAACTCGCCAAGCTCCGCGGCGTCAGTGTCTCCGACGACCTCGCGGTCCGCATGTACATCCTGCAGATCCGCTCCATTTCGCCGCAGGGGGAGATCAAGGACCAGCTCAAGGAAATCGAAGCCGAAGTCTGGTACCGCGGCGAGAACGTCGGCGGCCAGGTCGACCGCCAGCAGGTCGCGCGCGAATGGTGCCTCCGCCACGCGCCGGGCTGGCGCGACCACCGGGTGATGGCCATCATCTTTGTTCTCGAGAAGATCAAAGAGCAGATCCTGGCCATCCTGAACGATCCCTCGCGCCGCGCTTCGTAAACTCGCCGCGCCCGCGGCGCCGATAACTGAGAGCGTGAGAAAAAATCGATCTACGGTGCGGTCGGACCTCGCTCGCTTCGCGAGCTCGCCCCGACCGCGCCTGCTATCTATTTTTCTCACGCTCACAGGACGTGCTTTGCCCCCCAGAGTTTGTTAAAAAATCGGACTGGGGGGCAAACCACTTCCTGAG
>JACPRD010000039.1 GCA_016190145.1 Planctomycetota bacterium
CGCGCTCTGCGTCTCCGCCGCCATCGCTTCCATGGCGACTGGAACTACACCATCCGACCGAGAGCACCTGGTCGCTGATCTGCCCTGCGGGCACTCCGCATTCAATTCCAATCGTTACACTTATTCATGCACGGCCACTTATGGCTTCCTCCTCCTGCCGATCCCTCCCGCTATATTTCCTGCGTCCCTGTCTTCGTCCGCGACTTCAACTCCTCGTACGCCACCTGGTACTCCTTCGAACGCGCGGTGATTCTCACGCCGATCGTCCGGAGCGAGGCGTCCTTGACGCGCTGGCACCAGGCGACGCGGCCGCGGACGTAGATGGGTGTGCGCATGCCGCGCAGGTGGATCGCGATATCGAGGATGTGGTCCATGGGCAGGTCGGCGTCGCACACGAACCCGAGGCCGTGGCGCGACAGATTCGTCACGGGGCGCTTGGCCCCCTGGGGCGGCTTGAGGCCTTCCGCTTCCTCGCTCAGGCGGTACTGGCAGAAACCGTCCTGGACCAGGATGCGCGTGGAGCGGCGGTCCGCGGCGGACGGACGGACCGGCGCGCGGGAGGGGATCTTGCGCTGGATCTTCTTGAGCTCGTAGAGAACCATGTTCATGTCTTCCACGCGGTCGTCGGGACTCTTGGCGAGCATCCGGACGATCAGGTCGCTCACATCGAGAGGGATATCGCGGTTGACCTCGCCCGGCGGAGCCGGCTTCTCCTTCATATGCTTCGTCAGGATCTCCTCCTGGCTCTTCCCCAGGAACGGCGGTTTCCCCGTCAGAAGCTCGTAAAGCACGGCCCCCAGCGAGTAGATGTCGCTCCGCTGGTCGCACGACTTGCCCATGATCTGCTCGGGCGACATGTAGGACGGCGTCCCCGCGGCCACCGACGGCGGCTTGTTGAAAATCGACGTCAGGAACGTTCTCTTCATCGCGATCGACAGGTCGATCAGCTTCACCGCTCCCGTCTCGTTCACCAGGATGTTCTCGGGCTTGATGTCCCGGTGGACCATGCTGTTCAGGTGCAGGTAGAGAATGGCGTCGGAGACGCGGATGGCGAGGGGGACCCAGTCGCGGAGAAGGGGGGACTTATTGAGGATGAGGTTCTTGAGGTTTTTCGAGGCGAAATATTCCATGACGTAGTAGTAGTCGTCGCCGACGGAGCCGGACTCCCAGACCTCGATGATGCAGGGGTGGCGGACGGCGAGGAGGAGCTTCGACTCGTTCTTGAAGGCCTTGATCTGTGAAGAGTCGTGCTTGAGGGCGTCTTTGAGGACTTTGATGGCGCAGGTGGCGCCGCGGCGGAGGTGTGTCCCGAGATAGATGTAGCTCGCGCCGCCTTCGGCGATTTTTTCCTTCACGGCGATGCCGGGGATCTGGATCACGAGGCGGGGATATTAACACTCCCCCGGAGGAGGGGCGAAGGTTCTCATTGTGCGCGAATTCCGGCGTGCGTCCGCGTCCTGCTCTCTACTTTCCGGCCGACCGCTCGAACGCGGGACTCACGACCTCGTCCCAGGCCGCCTTGCCGACGATCATCATGAGCTGCTGCCGCGCTTCCGCGGATTCGATCCGCGGGAGCATCCGGAAAAGCGCATCGATGTCGGCCGCGAACGGCTTTTCGAGGGCTTCCTCGATGGGGGCGAGCGCGGCGCGGCCGCTGGCGGCCGCGATGTCCTCCGCGGTCGCCTCCGGGTGTTCCTCCTTCAGCCGCCGGGCCGCCTCGCGCCGCTTCGCCGCCCCCGCTTCCGCCAGCACGTCGAGTTCCGCGTCGGTCCAGGCGGCGCGGTAGTAGGCGCGGACGAAGAGTTCGAAGCGTTTCGTTTCCTCTTCGGTGCTACCGGGTCTGGAGCGGTTGAGGAGGGACAGGGTCCAGGAGAGGAGGTTTCTGCGGGAGAGGGAGCGGGGCGCGGGGTCGCCGTCCAGCCGGAACAGGGCGGGGTCGAGGGGCTGATCGACCTCGAGGGACTCGGCATGGAGGCGTGCGGCGCGTCCGTCGGGGGGTTCGAGGACCCAATCGAGGAGGGCGCCGGTCGCGCGGTCGACGGCGATGCGCCCGGCGGGGCCCTGGGCGACGGCGATTTTTTCGTCGCCGCGGACGGTGACGCCTTCGGCGACGCGCACGGCGGCGAGCCAGCCGAACGAGGGGGATTCCTCGAAATTGAACTGGAGGGACATGTGGCGCTCGGCGTGGCCGGCGGGATCGAGGGACAGGGAGAGGTCGGCGGTGACGCGGTAGGGGGGAAGGGCGGGGGACTCGCCGCGCGGGGGGAGTTCGCTTCCGGCCGCGACGGCCCGCGCGGCGGCGTGGAGGTAGCCGATGGGGGCTCGGTCGGCGAGGGATTTCCCGCCGGGGCCCGGGACGCGGAACGAGCACCAGGCGCCGTCGAGGGCGATCGCCGGGCCGGGGTCGGCGCGGAGGACGATGCGGCCGCCCTGTTCGGCGGCGAGGGTGACGGTCGTGGGGTTGCCGCCTTCGGCCTTGTAGACGACGCGGAGGGTTTTCCAGCGGAGCGAAGCGGCGCGGCATTCGGCCTCGAGGTCGGCGGCGGGCGTGGACGTTGCGCCTCCGCCGTTCCCCGCGACCGGGTCCGAGGGCTGCTTCTCACCGTCGCCGCCCCCGCAGCCGGGGGCGAGGAGCGCGGCGGACAGGGCTGCGGCGGCGAGAACGGATGTTTTCATTTCGGCGGCTCCGGAATCCGGCCCAGCACCGCTTTCGCCCACTCCGCGTGCGGCCCCCCCTGCGCCAGCCCCCGGAGCGGCCCGGCGGCGGCGGGCCCGGCCTGCACCAGGGCCGCCTCCAGGTACCTCTCGAGCAGCCGGCGTCGCTCCCCGAATGCCGGATTCTCGAGCACGGCGCCCGTCCGCACCTCGATGACCCGCGCAACCCGGGCCTCCGGCGACAGAGAGGCGATTTCGCGGTGCAGCGTGTCGATCGCCTTGAAGACCGCCTTCCGCTCCGCCAGCGCCGGCTTCATCCAGCTCTCCGTCGCCTCGTCCTCCAGCGCGGGACCGGCCTTGCCCACGTTGACGAACACGAGGAGGTTCCGGAGAGTCTCCCGGTGCTCCCAGTGCCAGAACCGCGGGAGGAGATACAGAACCTCCGCCGCGACGTCGGGATCCTTGACGTGCTCGAACCGGTAAAGCGCATCCTCCGCTTCCCGCAGCTTCCTTATGTTCTCCGGCGACAGGTGCTCGCGCCCCTCGCCGTCCTTCGTCACCTCGCGCTCCATGACCTGCCGCAGGTTCCAGACCCCGGGAGGCACTCCCCGGGAAGGGTCCTGCGGCTTGTCGCAAAGTCCGGGAATGAGCGCCATCGCGAGGATCGGGGCGGCCCTCATTCCGCGAGGCCCTCGACGACGCCGATGTAGGGCAGGTTCCGGTGACGACCGTCGTAGTCGAGCCCGTAGCCCACCACGAACTTGTTCGGAATCGTGAACCCGAGGTAGTCGATCGGCACGCGGACCTTGGTGCGGTCCGGCTTGTGCAGCAGGGAGCAGACGGACAGCGACGCCGGGCCGCGCGCGCGCAGGATACGCAGAAGCGCGTCCATCGTGGCGCCGGTGTCGATGATGTCCTCCACCAGGATCACCACTTTCCCCGTGATGACTTCCGTCAGGTCCATGTCGAACCGGACTTCGCCCGTGGACTTCGAGCCCTGGTAGGAGGCGACGCGCAGGAAGTCGCACGAGACGCTCGCGGGAATGGCCCGCGCGAGGTCGGCCATGAAGATGAACGACCCCTTGAGAACGCCGAGCAGGTGGATCGGCTTCCCGGGATGATCGCGCGCGATCAGCTCCCCGAGCTCGCCGACCTTCTGCGCGATCGAGTCGGCGGAGATCAGGACGGAGACGCGCTCCTGGCCCGCCCGGACGGCTTCTTCAGAACCCGCGGCAGGTCCCATCATCGCCGCGCCGCCTGCGCGGCCTTGCGCGCCCAGACCGAGGTCGGCCATTTCTTCTGCACCTCCGCAAAGACCTTCTTGCCTTTCTCCTCGTCCTTCAGCCGGACGAGCGCGAGCCCCAGCTGGTACGTGAGCTGCGCCGCGGCCTTGCCGTCGGGCCGCGCCGCGAGGTAGCCCTCGATCTCCTTCCGCGCCTCCTCCAGCTTCCCGTGCGACATCAGGCTCCACGTCACGTACGGCATCAGCTCGTCCGTCAACCCCGCGTCCGCCTTGATCGCCTCGCGGGCCCACTTCTCGGCGTCCTGCCACCTCACCTTCTGGTAGTACCACCGCGCGAGCGATGCCATCTTCCCGGCGTCCCTCGCCTCCGACACTCGCCGGTCCTCCTCCGCGTCCGTCCCCTGCCAGGCGCGCTTCGCATCCTCCAGCGCCTTCAGGAACGCGTCCGTCGTCGTGCGCGGATCGGTGCCATTGGGCTCCATGTTGTTGCCGAACGCCCCGACGAGCGTGCCTCGCGGCGAGAGAAGCGCCACCATCGGCAGGTCGACGACGCCGTAGCGTTCGACCAGTTCGGGATGCGCGTCGGCGTCGATCTGCACCGCCAGCCAGTCCTTGAGCGCGTCGCCGACCTTCGTCTGCGAGAGCGGGCCTTCCTCGAAACGGGAGCAGAAGGGGCACCAGCCGGCGGTGATTTCGACCAGAAGCGGCTTTTTCTGGGCCGCGGCGGTCCTGAGGGCGTCGTCGAGCGATCCGCTCTCCCAGGTCACCGCCTTCGCCCGGCTCTGGAGCTTGTCCATGCGGCGCTTCTCGATCGTGATCTTCACCGTCACCGAGAGTTTCGGTGCCGCGCACTCGACGGCCACGTCGACGGCGGCGTGCGCGTTGTCGGCCGGCGGCTCGTAGGAATTGTGGTGCGGTTCCCACGGCCGGTCCAGCGCCGGCCGGGTGTCCGCCGCGAGCAGGCCCGGAAGACCCCGCGCCTCGGGACTCTTCGGCGGAGAGACGGACCATGTGAGCGGGGGCGTGGGAAGCGCGTTTCCGGCGGCATCCACGGCGCGCGCCTCGAGCTGCAGGCGCTGGTTCTGCGCGATGGTCGCGCCGGACGGCGTCACCTCGATCCTGGCGGCCGGGCCGAGAACGACGATTTCCTGCCGCTCCATCAGCTTCGAGCCCGTCTCGCTGACCGTGAGCATTTCCTTGCCCGGCTTGTCGCCCCCGAGGATCGCGCCGTCCTTCTTCACGAGCCCGCTCGAGCAGCCCCACTCCAGCGTGAACTTCGAATTGTCGAGCAGCCTTCCGTCCGCGTCGTAGAGCTGGACGAGGAGAAGATCCTTCAGCAGCTCTCCGCCGGTTTCGACGCTGGCGCCCTTCAGCTTCGCCGGATCGCCGTAGAGATTCGCCGCGTACTCGAGCAGGATCCGCGCGGGAGGTTTCACCGCCGCCGGGTCGAATTTCCCCGCGCCATCGCGGTCGGCCCGCACGATCAGCTCGTCGATCGACTTCATCGCGCTCTGGAATCCGGCTTCCGTCGGGAAGTCGGAGGCCTTGAGCCCCGCCTTCGCCTTCTCCAGGTGGTGCTTCGCCAGCCACGGCCGGCGCGCGTTCGTCTGGGCCATGCCCATCCAGTAGTGCGACAGCGCGTTGTCGGGCGAACGACGCAGAGCCTCATTAAGGTAGAAGATCCCTCGCTCGGGGTCGCGCGCCTTGACGAAGACCGCCCCCTGCGCGCGCCAGGCCTCGACCCGGCCGGGCCCCTGGCGCATCGCTTCGCGGAACTCGTACGTCGCGCGCTGGAGATTCCCGTGCTGCAGGTAGGCGGCCTTGCCGGCCTCCACGCGCTGCGTGTAGTCGTCGTCGGAAGCGTCCTGCGGGAAGGCGGGAAGGGCGAGGAGGAGGAAGGCGGTGGCGAGGAAGCGGTTCATGGTCGGTCTCCGGCGGAATGGAGGGGAAGTCCGGGATCATAACAAACGGCTCAGCCGCGGCCGTGCTGTTCGGGTAAAGTGAGCCGCCCATGATCCGCTGGTACATGGCGAAGTTTCTCGAACTCTCCGGGATGAGCCTCCTGGGCTCCGCGCTGTATTTCGGAATGGTGCAGGACAACATGAACATGGAAGTCAAACTCCTGATGCTGGGCGTCATCGTGTTCCTGTCGGGGCTCGTGCTGGAAAAGCGGGGCGCGGAATGAGAGCGTTCCTGCTTTTTGCCGCCTGCGCGGCGGCGGCGGCGGCGCAGGAGCTGTCCCCGCGGACGGACGAGGCTCTGGAAGCGCGGCTGGCGCGCGCGGCGCGGGACGCGGAGGAGGGCCGGCCGGCGGAGGCCGCGGCCCGCCTGGCGGAGACGCTGGACGACCCCGAGACGGCGGACGTGTTCGCGGGCGAGCCGCGCGTCGGCGCGACGCTCCGGGGCATCCGCGCCGCCGCGCGCGGGCTGGCGGCGGAACTCTGCCGCACGGCCGCGGGATTCCGCGCCGAATGGGAGCGGGAGGCGCGCTCGCGGCTTCTCCGGCTGGGGCCGGCGCCGGCGCGCGCGGGGCTTGAACGGGTCGCGAGCCGGTTCCGGGGGACGGAGACGGCGCGCGAAGCGCGGTACCGGCTCGCCGAGGAGGCGCTCGAAGGCGGGGACGTCCGCCGCGCCGCGGAGATGTGGGAGCGGGCCGGAGGCGGGCGGACCCCTGCGGAATTCGCGCGCGAGGCGCTCGCGCGCCGCCGCGCGGGCTTCGCACCCGCGCCGCGCGAGGCGGCGTTCCGCTGGTCGGCCCGCGGCCTCGCGGGGCTGCGCGTGCGGCTCGCGGGAATTCCGCTGCCCGATCCGCGGTCGGAGATCCTCGTGCGCGGAAAGCGGGTGAGGCTGATCGACTGGCTTGAAGGGCTCGGAGCGGCCCCGGTCTCCCCCTGGTACGGTGAGCGCAACGGCGCCGACCCGCCGTTCGCGGCCTTCCGCTCGATCGCAGGTCCGCCTTCGCTCGTCTCCCTGACCGTCCCCTCCAATATGACCCCGGGCGCCGGCATCCGTTTCGTGGACCCTTCGGCCTGGTCCGGTTCATCGACCGTGCGCCTCCTGGCGCAGGAGGGGCGCGCCTGGGCGGGGGTCCGCACCGGCGTCGTCGCGCTCGAGACCGACGTCCGCGGCACGTGGGAGCCGCTTCTCGAAGGAAAATCCCAGGCGCCGCTCGCGATGGCCGCGGCATGCACGGACGGGCGGCGGGTCTACGCGCTCGTGCGGCACCCGCGCGCGAAGGAGGCGGACGACTACCGGATGCTGGTCGCGTTCGAGATGCGGGGTGGGAAGCCGGAGGCGATCTGGGAGGCGAATCCCGGTCGCGACGACGGCGAGGCGGGGTTCGTGGAGCGGGCGTGGTTCAGCGGGCCGCCGGTGCTCGTCTCCGGCCGGCTGTACGTGCCGGCGGCGCTCGTGGACTCGGCGCTGATTCCGGCGATGGGGTGCTTCGACGCGGGCACCGGGGAGATGCTCTGGGGGACGCCGCTCGCGGAATCCGCGCGGAACCTGACGGCGGCGACGAACCTGCCGGCCGCTTCGCCGCCCGCCGTCGCCGGCGGCCTCGTCTTCCTCTGCACGAACCACGGGCTCGTGGCGGCGCTGGACGCCGAGACCGGCGACCCGGAGTGGATTCACTTCTATCCGCGGATGTGGGGGCTGCAGGCCGGGTGGGTCGACGGGCCGCCGCGCGTCGCGGGCGGGCGGGTGATGTTCGCGCCGACGGATTCCCCGGAGCTGATCTTTCTGGAAGCGCGGACCGGCGCGCGCGCGCCCTCCCCGCCCCGCGGCCGCGGCCCCGAGCCGCGCTTCCGATATGCGCTTTCGGACGGTCGGCGGTTCGTCCTCGCGGGCTCGCTGGACGGCGAGGGCGCGGACGGGCAGGCGCGCGGCGCGGTGAAAATACTGAACCCCGCGGGGGGCTCGGACGTCCTATTTGAGCTGCCGGACGCGCCCGGGGGCCGTCCGGGGCTGGCGGAGGGCCGGATCTGGGTGCCCTGCGCGAAGGCGATCTACGCGCTCGACTGCGGAACGGGGGCGGTGGAGGTCGTGCACGAGTGGAAGGAGGGCGAAGGACCGGGCGATCTCGTGAGGCTTCCGGGCTGGCTGGCGGTGGTCCGGGCGGGGGAGATCCGGTTCTGGAAGGCCCTCGATCGTTGAAGGCGCTGGGGAAAAATCGTCCGAGCATTCGCCGCCTACATTGTTAGACTCACCCGTTCTCAACGGCCCGCGACACCCGAAAATCGACGGAGGAGAACCCAAAATGGCCGACCCGAACCAGACGCCTGCCGGGGACATGGAAGCGATCCAGAAGTTGAAGGGCGCCTACGACCGGATGAAGAGCGAGATTGGCAAGGCGATCGTGGGGCAGGAGGACGTGATCGAGCAGCTCCTGATCGCGATTTTCAGCCGGGGGCACTGCCTGCTGGTGGGCGTGCCGGGGCTGGCGAAGACGCTCATGATCCGGACGCTCGCGCAGACTCTGAACCTGACGTTCAGCCGCATCCAGTTCACGCCCGACCTGATGCCGAGCGACATCACGGGCACCGAGGTCATCAGCGAGGACAAGGCGACGGGCCAGCGGTCGCTTCAGTTCATCAAGGGCCCGATCTTCGCAAACGTCCTCCTCGCGGACGAAATCAACCGCACGCCCCCGAAGACGCAGGCGGCGCTGCTCGAAGCCATGCAGGAGTACCAGGTCTCCGCAGGCGGTCGCAAGCACCCCTTGGTCCAGCCGTTCTTCGTGCTGGCGACGCAGAACCCGATCGAGCAGGAAGGCACCTATCCGCTGCCCGAGGCGCAGCTCGACCGCTTCATGTTCAACATCAGCGTCGGCTACCCCACGGAGGCGGAGGAGCTGGAGGTGATGAAGCTCACGACGTCGCCGTTCGACACGAAGCTTCAGACGGTGCTGGCGGGGCCGGAGATCACGCAGCTTCAGGACGTGGTGAGGCGCGTGCCGATCGCGGACCATGTGATCCGGTACGCGATGAAGCTGACGCGCGCGACGCGCATTCACGGCAAGGAGCCGGTGCCGGACTTCGTGCGGCAGTGGGTGTCGTGGGGCGCGGGTCCGCGCGCGAGCCAGTACCTGATCATCGGGGCGAAGGCGCGGGCGGTGCTGAAGGGGCGGTTCTACGTGTCGACGGAGGACATCCGGGCGGTGGCGCACCCGGTGATGCGGCACCGGGTGCTGTGCAATTTCGCGGCCGAGGCGGAAGGGGTCACGAGCGACCGGATCGTGGACAAGCTGATCGAGGTGATTCCGGCGGCGGAGGCGGACGCGATGCGGGACCCGAAGATGCCGAAGGTCCTCGGCCCGGCGGGGGAATAAGCCCATGCAGGCGCGGGGCATGCCCCGCGCCCGCTGAGGGAACCCACACATGCCGGATCAATCCAAGTACCTCGACGCCCACGTCCTCAACAGGATCTCGCGCCTGAACCTGCGCGCGCGGTCGGTCATGGAGGGGTTCGTGAGCGGGCTGCACAAGAGCCCGTACCACGGCTTCTCCGTCGAATTCGCGCAGCACCGCGAATACACGCCGGGAGACGACCTCCGCTTCCTCGACTGGAAGGTCTACGGCCGGTCGGACCGCCTGTACATCAAGCAGTACGAGCAGGAGACGAACCTCCGTTCGTACATCCTGCTGGACGCGTCGGAGTCGATGGACTTCCGGTCGGAGAACCAGTCCAAGTTCGACTACGCCGCGACCATCGCGGCCTCGCTCTCCTACCTGATCATGGAGCAGCAGGACTCCGCGGGCCTCGTCCTGTTCGACCGGATGGTCACCAAGTTCGTGCACGCGCAGTGCAGTCCCCTTCACCTCAAGGTCATCGTCACCGAGATGGAGGCCGCCAAGACCCAGGAGAAGACCGACCTCGGCCTCGTGCTGCACGACGTCGCGGAGCGCATCAAGCACAAGGGGCTGGTCGTCCTGATCAGCGACCTCATGGACAAGCCCGAGGCCATCCTGAGCGGGCTCCAGCACTTCAAGCACAAGCGCCACGACGTGATCGTGATCCACGTTCTCGACGAGGCCGAGGTGCAGTTCCCCTACGACCGGATGACGCGGTTCGACGGGCTCGAGGGGTATCCGTGGCTGGTGGTGGACCCGAGGTCGCTCCGGGAGGCGTACCTGGAGGAGGTGAAGAAGTTCACGACGGAGATCCGGCGCGGGTGCCTGGCTCAGCGGATCGACTACGTGCAGGTGACGACGGACCAGCCTGTCGAGGTCGCGCTTTCGAGCTATCTGGCGCGGCGGCTTTCGAAGAGGAGAGCCAAGTAAATGGGACTGCTTCATCCCGCGCTGATGTGGCTGGGCGTCGCGGGCTCGATCCCGATCATCATCCACCTCTTCAACCGCCAGCGCTACAAGCGGATCCGCTGGGCGGCGATGGAGTGGCTGCTGGCGGCGATGAAGAAGACGCGGCGGCGGATGCAGATCGAGAACCTGATTCTGCTGGCGATCCGGGTGCTGGTGCTGGTGCTGCTGGCGTCGGCGCTGGCGCGGCCGTTCATGAAGAGCGCGATGGCGGCGCCTTTCGCGGAGTCGAACACGCACGTCGTGGTGGTGATGGACGTGTCGTACAGCATGGACTACCGGGGTGCGAGCCGGGACTCGACGCCGCTCGAGAAGGCGCGGCAGGTGGCGCTGGGGATCCTGAACGACCTGAAGACGACGGAGGCGGACCGGTTCAGCCTGATCCTGCTCACGGACACGCCGAATGCGGCGATCGGGGAGCCGTCGAGCCGGGTGGATCTCGGGCGGCAGATCGTGGGCGACGCGGTGGCGACCGACCAGGGGACGTCGATCCCGAGGACGATGGAACTGGTGCGCGACGCGCTCAAGAAGTCCACCAACTTCACGAAGAAGGTCTTTCTCATCACCGACAACCAGCGGCACGCGTGGAGCGTCCCGGAAAAGGAGCGGACGCGCGTCGCGGAGCTGTTCAAGGAAATCAGCGAACTCACGACGCCCAACGGCGGCGGGATCATCCTCCACGACGTGGGCGGGAACGTCGTGGACAACGTCGCGGTGGTCGATCTCGCGCCCGCGCCGGGCACCAAGGTCATCAGCACGGACCGGTCGGTGGAATTCGTCGCGGTCCTCCGCAACTACGGCCCCATGCAGGTCTCGGGCGCCACCATGAACGTCTTCATCGACGGGTCCAAGCAGGGGTCCTTCCAGGTGACCGTCCCCGCGCACGACAAGGTCACCCAGGAGTTCCACCACACCTTCCGCGAGGACGGCCCGCACGCCATCGCCGTCGAACTCGACGCCGACGCGCTCTCCCACGACAACCGCCGCTCCCTCGCGGTGGACGTGCGAGAGGCCCTCAAAGTCCTCGTCGTGAACGGCCAGAAAGGAACGACCTTCCAGACCGACGAGGTCGCGGCGCTCAAGGCGGCGCTCAACCCCTCGATCGACCAGCGCGAGCGCGTCGACATCTACTCGATCAACGAGGTGCTCGAGAACGGGTTCGCGCGCGAGGACGTGCGCAAGTACGACCTCGTCGTGCTCGCGAACCTCGAGACGATCTCGCAGGAAGAGGTCGCGGCGATCGAGGAGTTCGTGAAGGCGGGCGGCGGCGTGATGGTCCTCCTCGGCGCGAAGGTCGAGGCGTTCACGTGGAACCAGGCCGCCTGGCGCAGCGGCGAAGGGTTCCTCCCCTGCGAGCTCGACAAGCCGGCGGGCTTCGCCGGCAACACCGACGTGACGCGCATGACCGGCATCGACTACACTCACCCGGCGCTCGAGTTCTTCGCGAAGACCCCGACGCTCAAGCCGTCCCTCACGAAGCTCCTCGTCAGCCAGTGGTTCGCCGTCAAGGTCGGCGACCCCCGCCCTGAAGTCCGCATCCTCGCCAGCCTTCACGTCGCCGGCGCGGAACCGGCCCCGCTCTTCATCGAACGCCGCATGGGCCGCGGGCGCGTCCTCCTCTGCACGACCGCCGCCGACTACGAGTGGGGCCTCATGCCCAAGGTCCCCGGCTACGTCATGCTCTTCGACCAGCTCGCCCAGTACCTCGCCGCCCCGCCCCAGCGCTTCCGCAACATCACCGTCGGCGAGCCCATCGAGTACACGCTCAAGCTGAACGAGTACGCGAAGAGCTTCACGGTGATCACGCCGCGGCAGAACCGCAGCTCGGTCGCGCCCCAGCGCGCGGGGGAGCACGCGTTCTACCTGTCTTTCGCGGGGACGACGGACTCGGGTCTCTACTCGCTCGAGCGCGACCCGCAGGAGGGCGAGACGCAGCCGACGCTCCTCACGTGGTACGCGGTCAACGTGGACCCTGAGGAGGGCTTCGTCGAGAAGATGACGGAGCCGGAGCTGCGTTCGATGTACCCGCAGTTCAAGTTCACGTACGTCGAGCAGGGCACCGGCAAGGAGATCCAGCAGATCGCGGTCAAGGCTCCGGCGTCGAACGTCTGGAAGTACCTCGTCGGGGCGATTCTCGGGCTGCTCGTGCTCGAGACGTGGCTCGCGCAGATGTTCGGAGCGAAGAGATAACCATGGATCTCGGCAAATGGCTGCTGGGAGTCGACCGGACGCTGGTGGACCAGTTCCAGCGCTGGGAGATCCGCTGGCAGGCGCTTCCCAAGGCCTGGGTCCTGATCCTGATCCTGCTGCCGCTCGTGCTGCTGGTGCCGGGGTTCTTCTACAAGCGCGAGAACCAGACGGCGGGGGGCGGCTCGCGGTTCCTGCTGTCGGTCGTGCGGAGCGCGCTGATCGCGATCCTGCTGTGCGCGCTGTTCCAGCCGATCCTGTACCTTGAGCGCGAGCTGACGAAGGAGTCGTACCTCGTGGTGCTGGTGGACGAGTCGCTCTCGATGGGGCTCAAGGACAAGTACACCGAGGACGAGCAGTACGACGCGCTCGCGAAGGTGGCGGGCATGGCTCCGGGCGGCCGTGTGTCGCCGGACGCGCGCGAGCGGCTGCGGGAGATGAGCCGGCTCGACCTCGTGAACATGGCGCTCAAGAACCCCGAGATGCGCATCCTGGACCAGCTCAAGGACCGGTACATCTTCAAGGGGTACTCATTCGCGAAGGGGCTGTCGCCGGACCCGGTGCTGGGCTCGATGAACCTTCCGACGCGGCCGGAGGACCAGGGGCCGCACCGCGAGACGGCGATCGGGAACGCGATCGACTCGGTGCTGAAGGAGCTGCACGGCCAGCCGATCGCCGCGATGGTGATCATCTCGGACGGGCGCTCGAACGCCGGCACGGATCCCGCGGACGTCTGCGCGCAGCTCGCCGACCGCGGCATGCGCATCCCGATCTACACCGTCGGCGTCGGAAATCCCCTTCCCCCCAAGGACATCTCGCTCTCCCGCCTCGAGGCGCCGGACGTCGCGGTCGCGGGCGATTTCGTGGAATTCAAGTTCACGGTCGCCTCCAAGGGATTCGAGGGCGAGATCATCCAGGTGGCGATGACGGAGAAGGACACGCCCGTCGCGCCGCTCTACGACGTCAAGCTGGAGGGGAAGGAGCGGGAGGTCGAGCAGGCGGGGCTGATGAAGTGGAAGCCGGAGCGTCCGGGCGAGTACCTGATCCGGATTGCGACGCCGGTGCGCGCGGAGGAGCTCGTCGAGACGAACAACGAGGTCTTCCACAAGATCCGGATCATCGACAACAAGATCAAGGTGCTGTTCGTCGAGGGGTATCCGCGCTGGGAGTACCGGTACCTGAAGAACGCGCTGGTGCGGGACAAGACGATGGAGGTGGACGTCTTCCTGGTGTCGGCGGACGAGGACTTCCCGCAGGAGGGGTCGCCGGGGCGGCCGCCGCTGACGGAGTTCCCGGGCGAGAAGAAGCAGCTCGCCGAGTACGACGTGATCATCGTGGGGGACGTGGACCCCAACGTGATGCGCACCGCGGCGCTCACGGCGCAGCAGGTGCAGGAGAACGTCGTGAACTTCGTCGAGGACCTGGGCGGCGGGCTCGTCATGATCGCGGGGGAGGCGTGGGCCCCGCGGATGTTCGCGGACACGCCGATCGCGCGGATCCTGCCGATCTCCATCGACCGGTCGAGCGCCTCGTCCGCGATCCTGCACGAGGAACCCGTCCGCGCCGACCTGACGCCCCTCGGCAAGGAAAGCCCGCTCATGCGGCTCGTCCCGAGCATGAGCCCGGAGGAAAACCTCGAACTCTGGACCGACGCCGACGGCAAGGGGGACGGCCTCGCGGGCTTCTACTGGTTCTATCGCGCCCGTTCCCCGAAGGCCGGCGCGCAGGTCCTCGCCGTCCACCCGACCTTCGAGGTCGAAAACGGCCAGAAACTCCCCGTCTTCTGCTTCCAGCGCATCGGCCGCGGCATGACCTTCTTCTCCGCCGTCGACTCGACCTGGCGCTGGCGCTTCATCCGCGGCGACCAGTACTTCTATACCTTCTGGGGCCAGGTCGTCCGCCACATGCGCGGCGGCCGCCTCATCGGCTCCAAACGCTTCCAGCTCGAGCTCGACAAGCTCGACTACGCCATCGGCGACCGCGTGCGCATCCTGGGGCGCGTCCTCGACAAGGAATACGAGCCGCTCCGCGAGCCCACGTACCCCGTTCAGCTCACCCCCGAGGGCCAGCTCTCGGTGGACATCGAGATGAAGGCGAAGGAAAACCCGGAGAACGATCCGCGCAAGCTCGGGTGGTTCGAGGGCGAGTACAAGGCGGGGCGGAAGGGCGACTACGAGGTGTCGCTGGGCCCGCGCGGGCTGGACGACGACGATCCGAAGGTATCGGTGCGGTTCAGCGTGGACGACCCCAACCGGGAGAACGACAACCCGGTGATGGACGCGCAGGTGCTGAAAAAGGTGTCCGAGGCCACGAAAGGCAAGTTCCTGACGATTTACGAGATCGACCGGCTGATTTCCACCATCAAGGAGACCGGCGAGATCGTAGATATCGAGACGAAGGAGCAGGACCTCTGGGACACGCCGCTCGTCTTCGTCCTGTTCGCCACCCTGATCACGATCGAATGGGTGATCCGCAAGTTCGTCCGTCTGATTTAATAGGAGTTGCCGGGACGGGGGGAACCGCCACGACCGCCGCCATGCGACTCAGCCCCCTCTATCGGCTTGCCCTCTTCAGCGCCCTCGCGGCACTTCCGGCCGCGGCGCAGGAAAACGAGCGGTTCCCGCTCTCGGGCGCGCACGTCTCCGACAACCAGCAGGCCACGGTCAAGTTCGACCGCGCCATGAACCTGCTCAAGAACGGGAATCTGAACGAGGCGGTGAAGCGGCTGCTGGAGCTGCAGGACGAGTTCGGGGACAAGCTGATCCTTTACGGTGTGGTGGGTCAGTACGTGTCGGCGCGGCAGCTCGTGGTGAAGCTGTCGAAGGAGATGACGCCCGACGCGCTCGCGGCCTACCGGGCGCAGGCGGACTCGCGGGTGGACATGATCCTGAAGACGGCCGCGGGGCCGCGCGACCTCCGGCGGATCGTGCGCGACTACCCGATGGCGACGCGCGCGCCGCAGGCCTTCGAGCGGCTGGCGGCGATGCTGCTCGAGGAAGGCGACGTCGAAGCGGCCGCGCACGCGCTGGAGGACCTCATCGTGCTGCCCGGAGCGGAGGCGCGCGCCCCGGTCGCCGCGGCGCGCCTCGCGTCCTGCTTCTCTTCGCTCAACGACCGCGACGCGCTGCTCGCGCTCGAGGGGCGGGTGGCGAAACTGCTGGAGCAGCCGATCCTGTTGCGCGGGAAGGCGGCGAAGGTGAAGGACGCGTTCGAGGCAGCGAAGAAGCGTCTGCGGGCGGACGACGAGGCGGCGCCGGCATGGGCGCAGTGGCCGACGCTCGGCGGCGGGCCGTCGCGCGACCGCGTGGCCTCCGGGCTCAGGAATCTGCCCGCGCCCACGACGCGGTTCGAGCTCGCGGAGGGGGCGACGCGGACGTCGGAGCGCAACTGGGGCGGAGGGATGGGGAGTCCCTGGAACGCGCGCACGCGCGAATTCACGCCGGTGCACCCCGCGGCGGCCGACGGAATCCTCGTGGTGAACGAGGGCAACCGGACGTGGGCGGTCGAGCTGGTGGGAGACGGGAACTCGGAGCTCTGGAGCTACCCGCCGGACCCGGTGAATCCGGGGCAGATTTTCTTCGAAGAGCGCGTCCTGAATGCCGTGACGCTCGACCGCGGCCGCGTTTACGTCTCGATCGTCGGCACCTGCCAGCAGGAGCAGACGCAGATGGGGTGGCTGACGGTCGTCTACCCGATCCCGTTCCGGCGCCTCTGCTGCCTCGACATGCAGACGGGACGGAAGATCTGGGAGACCGGCGGAGACGAAGCGGGCAAGGATTTCGAGAAGCGCGCGAGCTATCACGGCGCGCCGGTCGTGGACGGGGACCGGGTGTACTGCGCCGCGACGTACTGGCAGAACGCGACCGATCCGGTCGAGCACTGGGTCGTCTGCCTGGCCGCGGCGACGGGCGAGATCCTCTGGAAGACGTTCGTGGCGAGCGGCATCCAGGAGGTCAACCTCTTCAATAATAATACGCGCGAGTCCATCCCCTGCTCCCTCAGCGTCCTCGGGCACCGTGTCTTCACCTGCACGAATCTCGGGGTCGTGGCGTGCGTGGACCGGACGGACGGCGGGCTTCTCTGGGCGCGGCGCTACCCGCGGTATCCGGTCGAGCCCGTGAAGGACCCCTACGACATTCCGCGGCAGCCGCCGAGCTGGCTCAACAACCCGATCCTGGCGGTGACGGACCCGCGGGACGGGCGGGAGAAGATCTTCGTCACGCCGCTCGACTCCCCGTACCTGTTCGGGATCTCGGCGGAGGACGGGTCGCTTCTGTGGCGCTATTCGTGCCACTGGGACGAGTCGGGGCGGCGCGGGTCCGGAATCCGGCTCCGCTACCTGCTGGGGATTCGCGACGGGGTGCTGTACGTCTCGGGGCAGGAGGTGATCGCGCTCACGACGGGCGGGAAGATCGCGTGGCCGTTCGAGCCCTCGATCCGGCCTCAGAAGGGGACGCCGGCGGGGCGCGGGCTGGTCGCGGCCGACGGGGTGTACGTGCCGTCCACGGACGGGCTCACGCGGTTCGGGCTGAAGAAGCCCGAGGAGGGGAAGAGCTGGTGGCCGTGGAAGGACGGGGAGCGGAATGCGGGCAACCTCGTGATGGTCGACCAGGCGCTCGTGGTGGCGGCCAACGCCGCGCTCACGCTGTTCTACGACAGCGATCGCATTCTCGCTTTCTTCGAGTCGGAGGCGCGCCGGGACGCGTCTTCGCCGTACCTGCGGTACCGGCTGGCCCTCGCCTATCTGCGCTCGGGCGACAGCGACAAGGCGGACGCCTCCCTCCGGCAGGCGCTCGCGCTCGCACGGAACCGCCACGACGACGGGTCGCGCGCGATCGCCGACGCGTGCCGGCGCACCCTGCTGCGGACGCGGGTCGCGGCGGCGGAGGCGCTGGCCCGCCGGGACGAGCCCGAAAAAGCGGCGGCCGAGCTGGAGAAGGCGCGCGAGTGGGCCGACGACGCGGCGGCGGTGGTGGATCTCCTGTTCCGCCTCGCCCCGGCGTGGCGCCAGGCCGGGCAGCCCGCGAAGGCGGTGGCTGCGCTGCAGGAGATCATCGAGAAGTACGCGGACGTCCGCGTGCAGCAGGAGCCCGCGCGGAGCAAGGCGCAGCGCGACATCCGGCTTCTCCTCGACGCCTCCGGCCGCGGGGCCTACGCCGCGTTCGAGAAACAGGCCGCCGACCTCCTCGCGCGCGCCCGGGCGACCAGCGATTCGTCGCTCTTCGAAGAGGTCCTCCGCCGCTTCCCCAATGCCGCCGCCGCCGAGGACGCGGCGTTCGGGCTCGGGTCCGCGCGCATGTCGAGTTCCGACTGGGTCGGGGCGTGCGAGGCCCACGTGCGGTTCCTGCGGGAGTATCCGGCCTCGAAGCTCGCGCCGCAGGCGCTGGCGGAGCTGGCGGTGGCCTACGAGAAGCGCGGGATGTGGGGGCTGGCGGGGGGCGCGCTCCGGCGTCTCAAGCGGCAGCACGGCGAGGCGGAGATCCGGATCGAGGGGGGCGGAATCAAGGCCGGGAGGTTCGCGGACGCGCGGCTCGCGCAGCCCGCGTACCGCGCGTCGGACACGGCGTCGGAGCCGCCCGCTCTCACGTTTCCCGCGCAGCGCGCGTGGACCTGGACGCCGCTCCGGACGGTGGAGGCGAAGATCCTCACGCCGGAGGGGGCGAAGGCCTGGAAAGGCGACCTGGTGCTGGCGGTTTCCGCGGGTTCCCTGGGCGCCGTGGACGCCGGGACGGGAACGGAGCGGTGGAGCGCGGACGCGCCGCGCGGCACCCGCTGGTCCGGCTGGAGCGGGCCGCTGCTGATCCTGGCCGGAGACGCGGGCATCGTGGCCTACCGCGAGGGCGGCGAGGTGGCGTGGAAGGCGTCGCTCGAGGGAAGCGTTCTTTACGCGGCGCGCGAGAGCGAGGGCACGCTGTTCGTCGCGTACCGCAACAGGAACGGCACGGGCTCCTTCCTCGCGGCCGTCGATGCCTCTTCCGGCGTGAAGTCATGGCTGGTCGACATGCAGCCGAACCACCATCTGCGCGAGTTCTGGCTGACGACGGACGCGGTGGCGTGGCGGAGCCGGGACGAGATGGGCCTGGTACTTTCGGACCGGAGCGACGGGTCCGTGACGACGCGGTTCCCGCTCTCGGCGAGCCGGATCCAGGCCGCCGGCGCCGACCGGCTGCTCGTCCTCTCGCCCGCCGGCCAGATCGCCCTCGCCGACTCTTCCACGGGCCGCCAGATCTGGACGCATCCGCACACGGGGATGCGGCTCGAGAACACGATCGACGCGCGCGGCGCGTACGTGACGCTCGCGGCGTTCGAGGGGGAGTCGTGGCGGCTGAAGGTGCTGGACATCGAGACGGGAAAGCTGGCCGCGGACACGGACCTCCAGGGGATCTGGCTCAAGCAGTTCCTGGCCGACGGCACGAACGCGTATTTCGTCTTCAAGGACCCCTCGCCGCCAAACCGTTTCATCGCCAGCGCGTATCAGCTCTCCACGGGGAAACGCCTCTGGGAGACGAAGCTCGAAGGCGGGTTCACCAGCATGTTCCCGGCCGTGAATACCCGGGACCACGTGCTCCTGAACTGCCCCACGTTCCGGCAGGACGCGCGCCAGTGGACGCCCGTCCTCATCGCTCTCGATAAAAAGACGGGGACCGAATCGGGTAGGATCGAAGGCCGCCCGGCGGCCACGCCGACGTACACGGTGGACGTCGCGCCCGGCCGGGTGCTTCTGACGCAGGACGACACGGTGGAGGGATGGGGCCGATGAAGTGGTGCCTGACGGGCGCGTTCGCCGCGCTGTTCGCTTCGCTTGCATGGGTTCCCGCCGCAAAGGCGGACGACCATCTCGCACCGGGCCTCTACACGCCGGAAATCCATCGCGCGGCGCAGCGCGGCCTCGAGTACCTCGCCGCCCACCAGAACGACAACGGCTCGTGGACGTGCAAGATCGGCTACAAGCTGAACGAGAACTACATGGCGGACCGCGCCAACGACCACGTCTGCATCACCGCGCTCTGCGGCATGGCATTCCTCGCCGCGGGCGAAGTTCCGGGCCAGGGGAAGTACGGACAGGTCCTCGAGAAGGCCCTCGATTTCGTCCTTTCCTGCGTCCGTGAGAGCGACGGCTACGTCACGAAGAACGGCACCCGCATGTACGAGCACGCCTTCTCCACCATGTTCCTCGCCGAAATCTACGGCCAGAGCCGGCGCCAGGACGTCGGCGAGAAGCTGCGCGGCGCCGTCCGCTGCGTCATCAACAGCCAGAACAGGGAGGGCGGCTGGCGCTACCAGCCCACCCCCGTCGACGCCGACATCAGCGTCACCGTCTCGACCCTCCAGGCCCTCCGCGCCGCACGCAACGTCGGCATCTCCGTCCCCAAGAGCGTCATCGACGCCGCCGTGAAGTACATCAAGGGCTGCGCCAACGGCGACGGCTCCTTCAACTACCAGATCGAGCGCGGCATGACCCGCTCCACCTTCCCCCTCACCGCCTGCGGCGTCGTCGCCC
Source organism: Planctomycetota bacterium (assembly GCA_016190145.1). Taxonomy (GTDB): domain Bacteria; phylum Planctomycetota; class MHYJ01; order WSZJ01; family WSZJ01; genus WSZJ01. Next base: position 19,904 of record JACPRD010000039.1, read on the forward strand.
TCCACAGCGCCGGCGAGTACTACGACCGCATCGTCGACAAGGGCATCGCTTACCTCCAGCGCTTCCGCAGAAGCCTCCGCTACGGCGAATATCACTACATGTACGGGCACTACTATGCCGTGCAGGCTTTCTACGTGAAGGGCGGGGACGCGTTCGAGGACTACTACAAGAGCGTGACCTCGGAACTGCTCAGCCACCAGCACGACGATGGCCACTGGGACGATGACGTCGGCGACACCTACGCGACCGCCATGGCCTGCGTCATCATGCAGGTGCCCTGCGACTACCTGCCGATCTTCCAGAAGTAGCCCCCGCCGACAGAAAAAGGCCCGCGCTCTCCGCGCGGGCCTTCTCGTTTCTCCGTCGGTTCTACTTGTCGCTGCCTTCCTCTTCCTCCGGCTCCTCGTCGTCCCCGCCGTCCTCCTCCTCCCCCTCCTTCAACTTCTGCGTCGCCTCCAGGTCCAGCTTCCAGCGACCGTCCTCCAGCACCATCACGACCTTCTCTGCCTTCGCGTCGTCGCCGTCGTTCTTGTCCTTCGTCACGCAGATCGCCTGCTCCCCCTTCACCTCCGAACTGATCCACTCCACCTTGTCGATGTCGTCCTTGTCGTTCACCATCTCCGCCACCATCATCGTCTTCACGAACTCCTCGTCGCTCATCTTGTTCAGCTCTTCCACCGTCTTCCCCGTCTTCTCCGCCAGCTTCGCCATCCCGTCCGCATCCTGCTTGATCGTCTCCAGCAGCGACGACATCTGTTCCACCATCTTCGCCCGCGTCCCCTTGGAGAAGAAGCCCCAGACGGCGTCGCCGTCCTTCGCCTTCGCCGCCTTCTTGAACGCCTCGAACGCCTCCTTGGGCGTCTCTTTCGCCTCTCCTTCGTCGGCGCGCAACGGCATCGCGAGCGCGAGGGCGGCGAGGACGAGGGGGAAGAGCCGTGTTGCGAACATGTTGGTCTCCTGTTGGCGGGGCGGGCGGGGCCGCGTTCCCGCGATTTTCCGGGCGGCGCTCCTCGCGGTTGCGCGGGCGCCGGGGCCGGGGGGAGGAATATTGTGCATTTCCGGGGCGGAAGTGGAAGGGGGAA
>JACPRD010000038.1 GCA_016190145.1 Planctomycetota bacterium
CTTCCGCCCTCCCGCCCTGCCTCTCCTCCCCACCCACCAAATTCGCACCCAAGTCCACCTCGGCGACGTATCATCAGGTAACCCATGGGTTCCCATCATTCGTCCGCTGAGTTCAAGGTTGTCGGCCCCGAGGCCGTCTTCGTGGCGGAGCTGCAGAAGACCCTCGTCCCGATCCGCAAGCCGGCGAAGGCGGTCGAGAAGGCCCTCCAGATGGCCTGCGAGCACGCCGGCTGGGACTTCGCGCAGGCGTGGCGCGCGGACGGGGCGGAGCGGCAGCTCGAGCCGCTGACGTTCTGGATGCGCGAGCCGGCGCTCAAGGCGTACCGCGACGCGAGCGTGGCGGCGGAGACGAAGTACGGGATCGGGCTGCTCTGGGGGGCGTTTCTGAACTCGCGGCCGGTGGTGTGCATGGACCTGGCGGGCGAGCCGCTGTTCCGGCGCGGGGAAGCGGCGGCGGCGTGCGGGCTCAAGGGTGGGATCTTCGTGCCGGCGATGGACGGGAAGGAAGTCATGGGCGTGGTGGAGTTTCTGATGAAGAAGCCGGGGCCGAAGGATCCCGGACAGGCGGCGATGGCGACGGGGGTGGCGAAGTGCATCGGGGAGCTGATCGCGAGGCTCTAGAAAGGCGTTCCTCGTTTCTCGTTATTCGTTGAACGGCGGCGCGGTGATTCCTATCGCGCGGGCTCGATCGCGAGTTCCAAGGCCTCGTAGCCGTCGATTTCGAAGTGCTCCACGACGATTTCGTGGACGCCCTCGGCGAGGTCCGCTTCCGCCACGTCGGTCGCGGGCGCGTGCCACGTCCAGTTTTCGATGACGGGCTTGCCGTCGACGAGGACGCGGACGCCGTCGTCGCTCGTGGTGGTGAAGCGCCAGCGGCCGGCGGTGAGGCGGAGGCGGGTGGTGGCGCGGTCGGCGAAATGATCGCGGGGGATGGCGGCGGACTCCCAGGGGCGGCGGAGGACCGAGGTGGCGGCGGTGGCGAGCGGGGGCGTCGCGGTGAGGGTTTTCCAGGGCTCGGCGTCGAGGGCCGCGAGGTAGCCGCCGTGGTCGCCGTCGCGGGGTTCCCACGCCCAGAACTCGACGTTCCAGGAAGTGTCGATGAGCGTGCCGCGGGCTTCGAGCACGGCGCCTGCGGAGGTGCGGACGCGGATAGAGAAGGGGCAGACGACCCCGTGCGGCGGGTCCCCTTTCGGGACGGCGAGGACGCGGAGCGTGGCGGGGGCCGTGCCGGAGCGCGGTTCGACGTGCACGTCGCCGGCCGCTTCGAGGACTTCAAACGTCCCCGCGGGGCCGAGCAGGTGGAGTTCCGCTTCGTTCCACGCGCACAGGTTCTGCGGGAAGAGTTTCGCGACGGAGGGGTCGCACGGTCCCCACTCGTCGACGACGATCGTCGCCATGCCGCGGGCGGCGTCTTTCGGCAGCATGGCGTCCAAGGTCCCGCGCAGATCCGGGACCGGCTCCCGGTGCGAGACGGCGGCGAAATCGAGGTGGAGGACGGCGATGGGAAGGGCCCAGGCGATATCGGGGGAATCGGGGGCCTTGCCGTCGGGCCAGCGGTTCGGGCCGAGGGTCATCTTCGTCCCCGTGGCGTTGACGATCCAGGTATCCGCCCGGTCGGCGAGCACGCGGTTGAACTCGAACTCGAATCCCGGGGAGTTGCCTTCCACGCGCCCGAGGTTCCGATTCTCGGCGAACTCGTTGCGTGCGATCGTTGTCTCGGAGGTCGCGGCGATCCAGAAAGCGCGGCGGCAGTCGACAAACCGGTTGAGGGCGACGGTGTTTCGGGCCGAGCTGCAGTCCCGCTTCTTTCCGTAGGTGGAATTCAGGAAGTCCCCGTCGTCGTCCCACCAGAGCTGCACTCCGTCGCCGCACTTCTCGAACAGGTTTCCCTCGATGAGATTGTCGTGCCCGTGTTCGATCGCGACGCCCGCGACGCGTGCGCCGCGGCAGGTGTTGCCGACGATCTTCGTGTCGTACGAGTAGCCCGCCCAGACGCCGTAGTTGGAATCGTCGAGGACGTTTTCGACGAAGCGGTTGCCGTCGGAGAACGTGCACTCGATCGCGTTGGCGACGGCGTGGGAGAAGTCGTTCCGCCAGAGCAGGTTGCGATTGCACCCCCCCTCGCCCGTGACCTGGGTCGTCTCGTGACCCGCGTACATGAAAATTCCGTCGCCGCCGTGCGTCGCGCTGTTCATCGCGATCACGTTGTCCGAGCACTGCTCGAACATCAGGATTCCCGCCGAATCCTGCCCCCGGTCGTACACGCCGTGCGAGTACCCCCGCACGCCGTAGTCGCAGCGGTTGTGCGAGATCTCGTTCCGGCTCGACCGCCAGAGAGCGATCCCCCAGCCGCTCATCCACGACATGTCGTTGTCCACGATCCGCGACCCCTGCGCGTTCCGCAGCACGATCCCGTTCTGCGTCCGCCGCCCGCGGCAGCCGCTGACGCGCGTCCCGTGGCCGCCGTCGAGCGTGATGCCCGCGCCGTAGGAGGTGAACCACTCGTTCTGGTCATTGAAGTGCGGCGCGAGCCAGTCCGCGCCGTCGTCGCAGCGCGACGGCGTGGATTTCAGCCGCTGCGCCCGGTTGTCCGAGACGTCGACGCCTTCGACCGCGCCTCCGAGGCACGTTTTGAAATACACCGCGCCCCGGAACCCGCGGATCGCGCCCCCCCGCACGACGACCCCTTCGCGCCCGTCCACCCGGACGCCGATCCCCTCGAAGGCGTCGGGCGCGGCGCCCTCCTGCGACCCGATCAGCGTCACGCCGGTGAGATCCACGGTCACGTCGTCGGATTTCACGCGCAGCACGCCGTCGCCGTTCCGGTCCGCGACACGGTACGTGCCCGGCCTGACGACGACGCTCTCCGTCACGTCGATGTCGTCGCGGTCGATCACGATCTCCCGCGGGGCCGGCGGGCGCTCGGGCGTCTCGGAGCTGCCGCAACCGGCCAGGAACGCGAGGGCGAACGGAAGGAATCGGCGTGGAATCGGCATGCCCGCGCATCGTAATCGCCGCCGGCTTCCAATCCTATTTCGACTCGACGACCTGGATCACGTTTCCATCGGGATCCGTGATGTCGAATCCCCGGTAGCCGTCGTCGCCCTTGCGCATCTCCGAAACCCGCGCGCCCCGGAGCTGCATGGCTTCGCGCGTCGACTGGATGTCGGCAGTGATCAGGTGGAGGCTGTTGCACTTGCCCGCCTCGCCCAGCCCTCCGCCCTTTCCCGGAACGTACAGGCAGAGCGGGACCCCCCCGGTCGCGTACTGCGCCCAGCCGTACTCCACCACCGCGAATTCCTCGGTCAGCCCGAGCGCTTCCCGGTAGTACTTCGCAGACCTCGCAAGATCGCTGACCGGAATCTTCACCAGCCCGACCGAAATCGTGTTCGCCGCCGTCTTCGTCTCCGTCATCTCAGAGCCTCCCTGACAGCCGACAAGGAAGAACGCCGCCATCACCCACCCCCCGATCCGCATTCGCGCCAGTCCTCTCCGCTCGAGACGCGATCTTCTACGCGCAGGCCCGGGAGTTCTTCCCGAAATTCCGACGGAATCGCTTAAAATCCGCCGGAGGACCCCTTCCAAAAAAGAGGAGTCGACCATGGCGGTCCGTGCCGTCCCGAGAGGCTACCGCACCGTCACGCCGTACCTGGCGGTCCGCGGCGCCGCGAAGCTGCTCCGATTCGTGAAGGCGGCGTTCGGCGCGAGGGTGGGCGCTCCTCAGATCCATTCCGGAGGTTTCATGCGCGCCTTGAGCCTGACCGCCTTCCTCATTCTCGTCGCTTCGGCGGCGCACGCCCAGACGCCGAAGGCGAAGTCCGTCGAGAAGGAAGGGGAGTGGGACGTCGTGACGCTCGAATCGGGCGCGTTCGCCAAGATCTCGGTCCCGAAGTCGATCCGGAAAGGGGAGCAGCCGGGGCTCGTCTTCACCTGTCACGGCCATGGCGGCGAGCCCAACCAGATGCTGGGCTACGGGCGCGAGCTCGCGGAGCACCGCGGCGACGTCTGGTGCGCCTACCGGGCGAGCCAGAAGGCGGGCCCGGGCTTCGGATACGACCTGGCGAAGGACGGCAAGCTGATTCCCGAGATGACCCGCTACGTCATCGCGACTTACAACATCGATCCGAAGCGGGTGATCCTGCACGGATTCAGCGCCGGCGGCGCCGCGTCGTGCGTCGTGGCGCCGGCGAACAAGACCCTCTACGCCGGCTTCGTCCTCTGCGCGGCTCCGGACGTTCCCGGCCGGAACGGGGACGCCAAGGGGCTGCGCGCCGTCGTATTCCTCGGAGACCAGGATCCGAACTTCTCGCTCGCGCCCGAGGCCGAGCGCTCCGTCGAGAAATATAAACCGAACGTCGCCTTCCGCGCGGTCACGGGCCTCGGCCACGACCTTCCCGACGCCGTCTACCTGAACGACGCGTTCAATTTCATTCTTGATGCGACGGAAAAGGGCGACAAGCGTGTCGTCCCGTTGAAGCCCGACCACGCGCTGGCTCCGCCCAAGGGCCGGCCGGGGCCGCCGCCGGATTACTTCGCGGTTGTCGTCGCGTGGAAGACCGCCAAATCACCCGGGGAGGTGACGAGGAACAAGCTCCAGGCGAAGTCCGTCGCCGACGGACTGCTGGCGCGGCTGAAAAAGAAGGAGGCGACACTGGAGGAGGCGCTGGAGCAGTCGGACGACACAGAGTCGAAAGAGAAGAAGGGGTTGATCGATCTCGACCGGATGGCGGCCATGGGGAAGAAGCTGGCGGACAAGGCGAAGGCCATGAAAGAGGAGACGTGGGAGATGGTGGAGGTCGACGGGGCGTACTGCCTGATCTGGAAGGCGAAGCCCGTGCAGTAAACTGGCGCGATGACCGGCATCTTCCTGCGCGCTCTTCTGGCGACCGCCTTCCTGGCCTCGATCGCCCAGGCTCAGAAAGCGAAGTCCGTCGAGAAGGACGGCGACTGCGACGTCGTGACGCTCGAGTCCGGCGCGGTCGCGCGCGTGCTGGTCCCGAAATCGCTGCGCGCGGGGGAGCGGCCCGGACTCGTCGTCGCCCTGCATGGCACTTCCATGCGCCCCGAAGACATGATCGAGCTGGGACGCGGGCTCGCGGAGCACCGCGGCGACGTCTGGGTCGCCTGCCGCGGCGGAACGTCGGTGGGCGGCGGGTTCGGGTGGAATCCCAAAGGAGACGCGAAGGACGTCGGCGAGATGACGCGCTACGCGGCGGCCGCGTACAGGGTGGACGGCAAGCGCGTCACGGGGGTCGGATTTTCGGGCGGCGCCATGATCATCCTCGACGTCGTCACCGCGAACCGCGCGGCGTTCGCGGGCGTCGTCGCGTGCGCGGGCCCGCGGCTCGCCTGGCAGCGCGCGGCGATCGGCGGCCTCCGCGCGGTCGCATTTCTCGGCGAGAACGACGACCAGTTTCCGCTCTCACCCGAGTACCGCAAGGCCGTCTTCACCGGCCACGCCGCCACCTCGTTCTGGGTCCTCGCCGAAACGGGCCACCAGCCGCCGGACTCGATCTACCTGAACGACGCCCTGAATTACATCTTCACCCCCGCCGAAAAACCGTCCGAAAAGAAACTCCCCGCCCGCCCCGACCACGCCCTCGCAGATCCCGCCGGCCGCCCGGCGCCGCTTCCGGAGTTCACCCACGTCCGCATCGCCTGGGGATCCGACCGGGCCGCGGCGAAGACGCGCGCGGAGGCGATGCTCGCCAGGCTGCGGAAGAAGGAGATCACGGCCGAAGAGGCCGTTGCACAGTCGGACGAGGGGGGCGGGGCGGCTTCGGCGGACGCGCTGCGCGCGTGCGGAGGGAAGGTGCTCGAAAAAGCCGTGGCGATGAAGCCGGAGACCTGGGAGATCGTCGAGGGAGAAAGCGCGTTCCATATCCTCTGGCGGCCAAAATGAATCGCCGGGAGCCCTTGGAGGCCCCCGGCGTCGAATCTTCGCCGATTTACTGGTCCCCGTTGTTCCCCGGCCCGCGACGGTAGCCTCTCGGCCGCACCGTCATGTCGTCGTTGAACGTGTACGCATGCCGTTTCCACCACGTCTCGAACTGCTCCACGTCGCCGATCGATTCGCCGGTCAGCTTCTCGAGCGCCGCCGAAGCGCCCGACTCCACCAGGTCGCGCGTGGCCTGCGGCGCGGTTCTCGTGCCGGCCGCCCGGCGCCGCACCGCCACCACCGCTTCCACCGAATCCTTCAGCCTGAGACAGCCCAGTGCTTCGACGGAGGCGAAGATCGGCGCGCCCATGAGGGGATCCGCGAAGCTGAGGTAGTCGATCGCGAATTTCCTGCAGACGGGGACGGACGACTCGTGCTTCACGGTGCCGACGGCCTTGAAGATGGCCTCGAGAACCGCGGGCTTCTTGGCGTTGGGCCCGATGCCGGCGTGGAGGACCTTGGCGGCTTCGGCGAGGAGCTTCATCTTTCCGAGGGCCTGGGCCGCGGCGATCCGGAGATCGTCGGCCTCGCCGAAGAGAACGGGGCCGAGGGCCATGGCGGTCTGCGCGTGCGGGTTGAGGCCGCAGCCGTCGACGGCCGCTTTCTTCGCGGCGGCGTCCGGATTCTTGAGGGCGTCGCGAAGGGCCACAACGCGTTCTCTGGCGTCGGGGTCGGAGGCCCGCGGGGTGGTGCCGTCCGCGAGTGCCGAGATCGTCGTCGTAAGAACAAAGGCGAAGGTGGCCAGGGTCCTGAGCATTGTTTCCCTCTCTACCGTTTAGGTTTCTTATGTCGCCGTCTTCAGTGGTCTCGGCGCCGCAGGCTCTTTATCGAATTCCGTGCCCGCGCTGGTAGGGAAGAGACGACGCGACGTAAGTCGAGGTTCCGGAGAATTTTGTCTCGATTGCAGATTTCTTTCGAGGGGGCGGGGGAAGTGTAAAACGGTAAAGAATCTGCGCAGATTCGTACGCCAATGTTAAGGATCGCGCGGGTCGGATTCGTGCATTGATGAACAAAAACGGGAGGGGCGGGGGCCGGGAGAAGGGGGATTCTCGTGCCCGCAGATGCGCTACCCGGACGGCCGCGCTGGGCAGCGTTGGGGCCGCCGCCCGCGTCAGGGAAGGACAGGGGAGCAGCCACCGCCCTCCCCGGACCAGTCCCGCCTCCGAACGCATCCTCTCCCGTCCGCCGCCGCCCTCCCGATGGTTCCGCCTACTTTTTCGTCGCGTTCACTTTCCCGCCGCCTGCCGCCGCCACCAGAGTCATGTCGTCCCGGAACTTCGGCCCGATCTGCTTCCACCAGCGCCCCAGGTCTCCCTGCGGCAGCTTCTGCCCCGTGAGCGATTCCACCGACTTCGCGATCCGCTTCGCCGCCTCCGCCCGCACGTTCGCCGGCTGCCCGGGCCCGCCGCCGCACTTGCCGCGCAGCACGATGAGCGCTTCCATCGACGCTTTGCTCCGGATGGATCCCAGGGCCTCGATGGCGCCGTAGAGGGCGCCGGCGGAGGCAGCGTCCGACGCGCAGAACCAGGCGAGCGCATAATCACGGAGGAGCGGAACTGCCGAGGCGTCGTTAAGCGAGCCGAACGCGCGCGCGATCGCGCCCATCACGGCCGGCTTCGCCTTGTTGGGCTCGATGGCGACCTGGAGTGCCCGGCCCGGGTCCGGAAGTCCGCGCATCCGGCCGAGAGCTTCCGCCGCGGCGGCGCGCAGGTCGTCGGGCCCCTCGCGCACGAGCGGGGCGAGCTGCGTCACGACGGCGGCGTGGCAGCAGCCGCCGGCAGCGACAATCGCCTCCCGCCTGACCTTCGCGTCCGCCGACGCGAGACCGGCCTTCAGTTTCTCGATCGCCTGCACCGCCTCGGCGTCCGTCGCGCGCGGCGCGTCTTCGGCGCTCGCGAGCAGGGGGAACCAGAGAGCCAGCAGGACCGCAGTGAGTCTGTTCATGATCATGGCCTACCTTCCGCCGAAGCCCCCGCCCATCCCCCCGTCCATGCCCGGACCGCCGCGGCGGTAGCCCTTCGGCCGCGCCGTCAGATCGTCGTTGAACGTGTACCCGTTCCGCTTCCACCAGCTTTCGAACGCCTGCGGCTCGCCCACCGTCGCACCCGTGAGTTTCTCGAGCGACGCCCTCGCCGCGGCTTCGAGAGCCTCGCGCGCCGCGGGATTCATGCCGCGCGCCTGCGCCGCCGCGCGCGCCCGCACCGCGATCAGCGCGTCGACCGCGTCCTTGTGGCGGAGCGCGCCGAGCGCTTCGGCCGAAGCGGCGAGCGCCGCGCCCATGTCCTGGAGAGGGGACAGCAGGAAATCGACCGCGAATTTGCGGCAGACGGGGATCGAAGCGAGGTCGTTGACGGAGGCGACGGCGCGGAAAATGGCCTGGAGCACGCCCGGCTTTTTCGTATTGGCGCCGATGCCCGCGTGAAGCGCACGGGCGGCTTCGGAGAGTCCCTTCATCTTGCCGAGCGTCTCCGCGGCGGCGAGGCGCAGTTCATCGGATTCACCGCAGAGCACCGTGCCGAGTGCGGCGGCGGTCATGGGGTGCGGCGCGGAGCCGCACGCCTCGACGGCTGCTTTCTTCGCTGCCGCGTCGGCGCCTTTGAGGGAGGTCTTGAGCGTCTCGACGCGCGACTTGACGTCGTTGCCCGATGTGCCGGCGGTCGTGCCGTCGGCGAGGGTGGTCAGGGCGAGGGAGAGGATGAAGACTACGGTCGCGGCGGCGCGGGGGAGCATGAATCGTTCTCCATCTGGCTCGAACCCGGCGACCGTCGCCGTCCGCCCCCCTGTCCTCATTCCCTATTTCGAATTGTGTGCCCGCGAGGGTCAGGAGCGGTGCGATTCACTGAAGAAGCGGCCCTCGAAGGAGTTAGGGCGTCGGAGGCCATTGAACGAGTTTTGACACCCACCCGTGATTTCGGTAAAGGGGCTGAGCAGGCCTGCGAGTTTCGTTGACAGCGCCGACAAAAAAAGCGGCGGGATTGGCATCCCGCCGCTTCGATCGTCGTTCTGCGGATTCCTACGGCACCTGAATCCGGCCCACATTGAGATGCCGGATTGCCTCGCTCTTGAAGTTGTTGCTGTAGTACGTCCAACTCGCGGACGTGCCGGGCGCCTGCTGCTTGTTGCCCGTCATGCTCCAGGTGTAGCCGGCGACGTTGTCCCCGGCGTCGACGTAGACGCGCATCCAGGCGCGGCCGGCGCCCTTCCACCTGGACGAGGCGCTCGGAGACGGCGGCCCGGAATCGCAATCACGCAGTCCGGGTGCATGTACGGAGTCCCGTATCCTTGCCGCCTCGATAAATCACCTTTAGAATGAACCCCCACTTCCTTCGAGGCCGCTCCCATGCCCGATGCCTTCATCGTCTCCGCCTGCCGCACTGCGATCGGCAGATTCCAGGGGGCCTTTACGAATTTCGGCGCGCCGCAACTCGGCGCCGCGGCCATCCGGGAAGCACTCAGGCGCGCCGGCGTCCCCGCCGAGGCCATTGAAGAGTGCATCATGGGCTGCGTGCTCGCGGCCGGCCTAGGCCAGAATCCTGCCCGTCAGGCGGCGCGCGCCGCGGGCCTGCCGGACCGCATCGGCAGCTTCACCGTCAACAAGGTCTGCGGCTCCGGCCTCAAGAGCGTGATGCTCGCGGCGCAGGCCGTGCGCGCCGGCGACGCGGATCTGATCGTGGCCGGCGGCATGGAGAACATGACGCGCTCCCCCTACCTGCTGCCACAGGCGCGCGAGGGGCAGAGGCTCGGACACGGGAAGCTCGTGGACTCGATGGTGAACGACGGGCTCTGGGACATCTACAACGACTTCCACATGGGAAACACCGCGGAACTCGTCGTCGAGAAACACGGCGTGACGCGGCAGGACCAGGACAAGTACGCCGCGGAGTCGCACCGGAAGGCCGTGGAGGCTCAGGGGAAGGGGCTGTTCAGCGAGGAAATCGTCGCCGTCGAAATCCCGGACCGCAAAGCGACCATCCGGGTCGAGGCGGACGAGAGTCCGCGGGCAGATTCCACGTACGAGAAACTCTCCGGGCTCAAGCCGGTGTTCAAGAAGGACGGTACCGTGACCGCCGGAAACGCTTCCTCCATCAACGACGGCGCGGCCGCGGTCGTGGTCGCGAGCGAACGAAAGGTGAAGGAGCTGAACCTGAAGCCGCTCGCCCGCGTGACGGGATACGCGACCGGCGGCATGGCGCCGGAGTGGGTCATGATGGCGCCGCTCGAGGCGGTCGCAAACCTCGCGGCAAAAACGAAAAAGCCGGTCGGCGAGTACGATCTCGTGGAAATCAACGAGGCCTTCAGCGCGGCGGCGGTCGCCCTCGTGCGGAAACTCGAGCTGGACCCGGCGAAAGTGAACGTGAACGGCGGCGCGGTCGCGCTCGGGCACCCGATCGGCGCCTCGGGCTGCCGGATCCTGGTGACCCTGCTCCACGCACTGAAACAGCGCAACGGAAAGACCGGCGTGGCGACCCTGTGCCTCGGCGGAGGGAACGCCGTGGCACTGGCCGTCGAGCGAACCTAGGGAAAGCGGTCAGCGGACCGCGGGCGCGGGGCATGCCCCGCGCGTGCAGTTACCGATTTAGAGGGGAATCAGCCGTGGATATCAAGCACGTCGGCGTCATCGGCGCGGGCCAGATGGGCAACGGCATCGCCCAGACCTTCGCCCTCTCGGGCTTCCGCGTCACGATGGTGGACGTCAAGCCGGAGTTCGTGCAGAAGGGCCTCGCGACCGTGCAGGCCTCGCTCGGGAAATTCGCGGAGAAGGGAAAGATCAAGGAAGCGGACAAGGTCGCCGCGCTCGAACGCCTCGGGACCGCGACCGACACCTCCTCGGCCGGCTCCTGGGACTTCGCCGTCGAAGCGGTGGTCGAAAACGAAAAGCTCAAGAAGGACCTCTTCCGCGATCTCGATGCGAAATGCCGCCCCGGCGTCATCCTCGCCACCAATACCTCCTCCATCTCCATCACGGAAATCGCCGCGGCCACGAAACGGCCGGACTGCGTGATCGGGATGCACTTCATGAATCCCGTTCCGCTCATGCCGCTCGTGGAGGTCATCCGCGGGCACGCGACGAGCGACGCCACGTGCGCGGCGACGGTGGAGCTGGCGAAGAAGCTGGGCAAGACGCCGCTCGAGGCCAACGACTATCCCGGGTTCGTCGCGAACCGGATCCTGATGCCGATGATCAACGAAGCGGTGTTCGCGCTGTGGGAAGGCGTCGCCTCGAGGGAATCGATCGACGGCATCATGAAGCTCGGCATGAACCATCCGATGGGCCCGCTGACGCTGGCGGACTTCATCGGGCTCGACACCTGCCTGGCGATTCTGGAGGTGCTGCACCGCGGGCTCGGCGACGACAAGTACCGGCCGTGCCCGCTTCTCAGGAAGATGGTGGCCGCGGGACATCTCGGCAAGAAGACGGGGCGTGGCTTCTACACTTACGGGTAGGCGATGCAGAAAAAGGTCGTGGTCGAAGACAATCTGGACGCGACTCCGTCGCGGCTCTGGCTGATCCTGACGATGCCGTCGGAGGTGCGGAGGTGGTTCGGTTCGGGGGAGTGTTCCTTCGAGCCGCGCCTGGGGGGCGAGGTGCGGTTCCGCTGGACGAGCGCTTCGACGAAGGGCCAGGTGGTGACGTGGTCGCCGCCGACGATTTTCGCGATCCAGTTCATGCCGGGGTCACGCGTCGAGTTCTGGTGCGATCCGGTCGACGGAGGCGGCACGCGGCTGGTCATTTCGTCCACGGTGATCAACACCGACCCCGTGGCAGTATCGGAGTCGATGAACACGTGGGCGCAGTGTCTGGACCGGATCAAGGCGAGGGCAGAGGAGAAGAAAAGCTAGAAGCCATAAGTCATAAGGAAAGACGACGTTTGGCCGCGGTCGGAGCAGATGTCGAGAGGACTCGGAACTTCCGGCACGGAATCGGCCGCAAACCTCCCACTTATTATTCGGTCGCCGCGACCGCTGCCCAGTGTCCCTTCAGCCTCCCCACCAGTGCCGCGTCCCGGGCCTTCCTCCCGAACCAGGCCGAGTCCACGTCCAGGAGGTACCACCGGGATCCTTCGACCGCGATCTCGACGGGGGCGGGGTCGCCGGTCCACGGCGTCGTGGCCAGAACGGCCATCGTCCGCCACGCCGCGAGGCGGGCCTCGGCGATGCCGCGGCGTTCCCCACGGTCGCCGGCGAGCGCCCCGCAGAGGAGCACGGCCCAGGCCTCGGCCGCGGTGATCTCCCGGACGCGCACGGAAACGGCGTCCGCGCCAGCTTCGGGCTGCAATTCCGCGAAGGCGCTCGCGGCGGCGGCGGGGGAGGGGGC
>JACPRD010000045.1 GCA_016190145.1 Planctomycetota bacterium
CCCTTCCGCCCTTCCGCCCTTACCGCCCTCCCCCCGACACGCTCCCCGTCCCGCCGCACGCGGAGCACTTCCCCTTCGCCCCCGTCGACGGATCCGCCTGCGCGCTCTCGCCGGTCCCATTGCACGACGAGCAGGTCCGGGAGCCGCCCCCGCCCTTCATCAGGCCGCCGCCGCCGCCCTGCACGGCGCACGCGGTCCCAAACCAGAGCCCGCAGCTGAGCAGGAGGGCTGCGATCCGTCGAAGGCGCTTCATGCGATTCTCCGCTTCACAAGTTGAGGGAGGATCATAGGTTACTGCGGCGCGCCATTCAATCGGGGGAATCCCCAACGGGGCGCGGTGGGTCCGGCTTAGAGGAGGAAGATCCCCAGGAGGCACCCATGAAACGCGCCCTTGCCCTCGCCGTGATCGCTTGCATCGCCCTGTCACTCTTCGCCGACGAAAAGAAAACCTCGGCGACGGACCCGCTGGCGGAGAGGCGGCTCCCGAAGGAGACGCCGGAGGGGAAGCTGCTCGGGCAGGCGGGGACGTGGTTGCTGGGGCAGATGAAGGACGACGCTGGGGCGGCGAGGAAAGGGCAGGTGCGGGGGGCGTGGTGGACGCAGATCGACGAGCACCCGTTCACGACGGATTCGCTCTACAGCGGGAGCGCGGGGACGGTGCTGGCGATGATGACGCTGGCGGAGGCGACGGGGGACGAGCGGTTCGCGGTGGCGGCGCGGCGCGGCGTGCGGCATCTGCTGGACGCGGCGGTGAAGGACGGGGGCGGGCTCACGTGGGAGATCGCGTGGGACGACAAGGAGGAGAAGGTCCACACCTCGCGGTACTCCGGCCTGTACTCCGGCGTCGCGGGGATCGCGTGGGTGCTGCTCACGTACGGCGACGCGTTCGGGGACGCCGAGGCGTCCGCGGCGGGTCGGGGCGGGTTCGACTGGGTGTGCGCACAGGCGAAGGCGGCGCCGGGCGGGCCCAAGGGGAAGTTCTGGGACGAGGGCGAGCTCGACATCATCGCGGGGAACGCGGGAATCGTGCTGGCGCTGCTCGACGCGCACCGGATGACGGGGGAAGCGCGGTACCGGAGGGCGGCGGTGGAGGGGGCGGAGTCGCTGCTGGCGGCGGCGGAGAAATCGGCGGAGGGGTGGGCGTGGAAGAGCGCGCTCGGGTGGGACCGGATCTACACGGGATTTTCGCACGGCGTGGCGGGGATGGCCGGAACGATGGCGCGCGTATACGCGGCGACGGGGGACGAGCGCTTCCTCGAGGCGGCGCGGCAGGGCGCGCGCTGGCTTGAGAAGAAGGAGATCTGCGTCTCCGACGGGAACGGCACCTCGTGGAGACACGACACGACGTCGAAGCCCGAGGACATGACGTGGGAGGGCTGGTGCCACGGGCCGAGCGGGACCTGCCGGCTGCACCTGCTGCTGCACAGCCTGACGGGCGAGGCGAAGTACCTTGATGTTGCGGAGGCGGGAGCGAAGTACCTGCTGGCGAAGACGGACCCGGCGAAGGACCGGGCGGAGGCGGGGTTCTACGCGCCGAGCCTCTGCTGCGGGGCGGCGGGTGCCGGGAGCTTCATGGTCGAGCTGTACCGCTACACGGGAAAGAAGGAGTACCTCGACTATGCGTCGAAGGTGACGGGCTTCCTCGACCGCATCGCGACGCGCCCGAGGCCCGACCAGGCGTGCTGGAGTCTCTCGGGGCGTCCCGAGGGCAAGAGCGGCAAGCTCTGGCACGGCACGAACCTCATGACCGGCCAGGGCGGGTACGTCACGTTCCTCGCGCAGCTCGCGACGCAGAAGGAGCGCGTGGTGCGCGAGGTGTTCGTGCCGCCGGACTTCGCGGCGGTGGGGGCGCCTCCCGGGCGGCGGATGGTGGTCGTGGAATACGGGAAGGGATCGGAGCGGTTCCACGCGAGCGTTCGGCGGCTGGCGTCGTACCGCGGGTGCGAGTGGGAGCGGCTGGCGGAAGGCGACCGCGTCGAGCCGCTTCGTGACCTCGCGCGGCGGCAGCAGGCGGACTCGATCGCGATCGCGGTGGCGCCGGGCGTGCTCGACTTCAACCTGAACCGGCGCGTGCTGGAGGCGGTATCGACGATCGACGAGGACGTGTTCCCGGACGCGGCGTTCGGGTTCCTGACCGGCGCGAAGCCCGAACACGTGCGCGCGATGCTGGACCGGATGGCGGAGGTGGAGCACGACGGCATGCGGCCGAGAGAGGTCTCGTACGGCGTCGCGGAAGTCGACGACGTGTCGGTCTACCCGCCGGGCCCGGCCGAGGACGGCCTGACGTTGACGGACGTCTACATCCCGACGCACGAACGGTACGCGAAGGTGCGATCGAAACTGCCCGAGGCGCTCGCCCAGGCCCGGGGCGCCGGGTTCGTGCATTTCTCCGGAAACGGCGATCCGATGCGCATCTGGCTCTTCGACGACCAGCGCAACGCGAAGCCCGAGCTGCACTGGAAATTCGACCCGAAGAAGATCTGCCGCAACTGGGCGGACAAGGACCTGACCTCGCTCGGCTCGACGGAGTTCGCGAACTGGGAGATCGCCGGCGCGATGATGCAGTTCACGACGTGCCACAGCGGCGTCACGGGCCGCGCGATCGTCGAGAGCGACATCGTCGCGACGTTCGGATCCACGGGGCACGTCGCGCGGTTCTACGACCTGACGCCGGAGGAATCGCTCTGCCTGAACCTCCTGTCGCGCGCCCCGTGCGCGCTCCTGGCTCCGATCGGCCCGAACCACGGCGCACTCGGTATTCCCGAGAAGGACCGGCTGCACTGGGAAAACCTCCCGGCCGGAGAGGCCATCCGCCGCGGCCACATCGACGTGGCGCTCCACTGGCGCACCGAGGGTCGCGTCCCGATGGTGCAATTCGTTGAAGGGAAACCCGACCCGTCCCCGAACGACATCGCCGGCAATATCATGCGCGAGGGGACGCTGAACCGCGTGCTCTTCGGCGATCCGACGTTCCGCCCGTTCGAGGCGGTGAGTCCGCGGAAGGGCTCGCTGCAGGTCGAACGCGTGAAGACGGCATCGAACGGCGGCGCGGCGACGTTCTCGGTGACGGTGCTGCGACCGACGACGTTCGAGTACTGGAACCCGTACGCGGGGGACGGCCAGCGGGGCGAACGGCTGGTGGTGGGGATTCCCTTCCAGGGCGGGGAGCTGGGGGTGTCGAAGGTCTCACTGTCGACCGCGGTGAAGCCCGCGCCCGCCATCACGAAAGCCTCATGGACGCTGGAGTCGCGCCGGGGACAGGCGCCAATGCTCTGGATCATGCTCGAGGCGCCGGACACCGGGGACTACGACAAGAAGGAAATGTGGAGAAAAGACGCGGTGTACACGGTGGACGTGGAGTTCGCGGAGACGTCTGAGACGACGGGGGACGTGCGGCTCTCGAAGTAGCGGGACCGGCGAGCTCGGAACTCGGAAGTCAGTCACCCATAACCCGAACCCGCAATCGCGCGGGGTTGCGAGTCGGGGGTTATGGGTTGGAGCTTTCGAGTTCCGCGTTCCGGGTTCCGAGCGGGGACGCGAAGGGTAGAATGGCTCCCCACCACCCTTCCCCGCTCCCGGAGCCCCGCGTGAAACGACTTTTCGCCCTGCTCGCCCTCGCCGCCGCCCTCCCCCTCTTCGCCGAAGAAAAGCCCCTCGAGTCCTTCGGCCCCACGGACGATGTCAACGGCGTGCGCGTACTCCACGTCGGCGGCTCGCCGCGCGCGATCGGGAAGAAGCTCGGGAAGAACTTCCGCGACGAGATCCAGTACCTCTTCCGCGAATACTTCGAGACGTACACCGAGGACCCCGAGCTGCGCGACCGGTTCATCTCGAGCGCGCACAAGCTCGAGAAGTTCCTGTCGGCGGACGAGAAAGCGGAGCTGGAGGCGCTGGCGGAGGGCTGCGAACTGCCCTACGAGAAGGTGCTCGTCGTCCACACGTTCCTCGACTCGATCCGGACGGTGAACTGCTCGACGTTCGTGCTCAAGCCGCCCGCGACGACCGAGGGACAGGTCATCTTCGGCCGCAACCTCGACTTCCCCGGCCGCGGCGTCGCGCACAAGCACGCGGTCGTGATCGTGTACGAGCCGAAGGACCGGTTCGCGTTCGCCTCGATCACCTGGCCGGGCCTGAACGGCGTGCTCTCGGGCATGAACGAACACGGGCTCTGCCTCGCCGTGATGAACGTGTACAACAAGGAGGATTCCCTGAAGGGCGTGCCCTACGTCATGCTGTTCCGGCGCGTCCTGGAGACCTGCCGCACGTTCGACGAGGCCGTGGACTTCATCACCGACGCGCCGCGCACGTGCGGCAACAACCTCATGGTCGTGGATGCCAAAGGCCGCTGCGGCACGCTCGAAATCGACCACGACACCTGCAGGGTCCGCCGCCCGAAGGACGGCGCCATCATCGCCACGAACCACCACCGCCTCGGCAAGCCCGATCCGTCCTGGACCTGCCCGCGCTGGTTCCGCCTGAACCAGCTCGAGAAGACATGGCACGGGAAAATCGGCATGGACGAAGCGAAGAAGATGCTGCAGTCCGTCCCCCAGGGCGAGCTCACGCTTCAGTCGATGATCTTCCTGCCGAAGGAGAAGCGGCTGTTCCTGGCGACGGGGAGCCTTCCGGCGACGAAGGGGAAGTTTCGGGAAGTCGAGGGGATATTCAACCAGACGGTTAAATAATCCGGGTCACTTCAACCGAAACCTCTCCGGAAGCAGCTCCCCCGCCTCGAACTCCGCGTCCTCGCAGATCACGCGGATCTTCGCCCCGAACTCCGCCAGCACCTGCCGGCACGCGCCGCACGGGCGAACGCGCTTTCCGCGTTTTCCCAGGGCGACCACCGCGATCGCCGCGAAGGACCTCTTCCCCTCGGAAACCGCTTTTCCGACGGCGACGCGTTCGGCGCACATGGCGAGGCCGTAGGAGGAGTTTTCGACGTTGCAGGCGGTGAAGACGGAGCCATCGGAGGCGAGGAGGGCGGCGCCGACCTGGAAGCGGGAGTAGGGGGCGTAGGCGCGGTGTGCGGCGGCGCGGGCGAGGGCGAGGAGTTTCCGGTCGGTCATTTCCAGGCGGCCTCGATGGTGGCGCGGAGGTGGGCGCGGAGGGAGTCGTCGGCGAAGGCGGCCTGGGCGCTGTGGAGGAGCGAGGTGCGGAATTCGTCGCGTGTGAGGCCCCACTGTTTCTCGGCGAGGGCGAAGTCCTGGGAGAGGGTGCTGCCCTGGACGCCGGGGTCGTCGGTATTGAGGCAGACGCGGACGCCTTCGCGGAGGAAGCGTGCGAAGGGGTGATCGTCGAGGGAGGCGACGCAGCGGGTCTGGAGGTTACTGGTGAGGCACATTTCGAAGGTGGCTTCGCGTTTGACGGCGCGGGCGAGGATGGCGGGGTCGTCGGCGGCGTGGATGCCGTGGCCGATGCGGTCGGCGTCGAAGTCGAGGGCCTGGCGGACGTTTTCGGCGGGGCCGGCTTCGCCCGCGTGGACGGTGATGGGAATTTCGAGGCGGCGGGCCATTTCGAAGGCGGCGGAATGGTAGACGGCGTGGGCGCGCTCGTCGCCGGCGAGGTCGACGCCGACGACGCCGTCCACGAGGTAGCGGTAGGCGAGGCGGACGGTGGTGAGCGTCGTCTCGGGCGGGTAGTCCCGGATGCCGCAGAGGATCAGGCCCCATTTCACGCCGGTTTTTTTCGCGCCTTCCTCGAGCCCCGCGAGCGCGGCCTCGATGGCCTGTTCGGGCTTGAAGCCGCGGGAGAGCCAGAGGGTAGGGGCGAAGCGCGTTTCGAAGTAGACGACGTTGTCGGCGGCCTGATCCTCGCAGAGTTCCACGGCGGCGCGGCGGAGGGCGTCGGTGGTGCCGAGGTAAGGGAGGAAGAATTCGAAGGTCTTGAGGAATTCCGGAAGGGAGCGGCAGTCGGGGGCGACGCGGCAGAGTTTCTCGACGTCCGGCGGGACGGGCCGGCCGGTGGCGCGGATGAGGTCCGCGACGGTCGTCGGGCGGAGCGCGCCGTCCAGGTGGACGTGGAGGTCGATTTTGGGCAGGGAGGCGAAGTCGGGTATTCTCATGAGGCGGAGGTCAGCACCTGAGCTTCGGGAGGATCGCGAGGATCAGCGCCGCGAACCGGTCGGCGACGGCGGCGCCGGTCCTGAGGACTTCCTCATGGTCCACCTTCTGCGCCGCGGCGCCGCCCGCGGCCATGTTGGTGATGCAGGAGAGTCCGAGCACGCGCACGCGGGCGTGGCGGGCCGCGATGACTTCGAGGACCGTCGACATGCCCACGGCGTCCGCGCCCATGGCGGCCAGCATGCGGACCTCCGCGGGCGTTTCGTACTGCGGCCCCGCGGCGCCCGCGTAGACGCCCTGCTTGAGCGGAATCCCGGCGTCGCGCGCCGCGGCGACCGCGGCCTCGCGCCAGCCGGGATCGTAGGCCTGCGTCATGTCGATGAACGCGGGCTGGCCGCGGAGCGGACTCTCTCCGGTGAGGTTGATCTGGTCGGCGATCAGCATCAGGTCGCCCGCCGCGAGCGATTTCGAGATCCCGCCCGAGGCGTTCGTGACGATGAGCCCCTTGACGCCCCACCTGGCCAGCGACCGCACGCCCACCGTGACCTGCACCGGGTCGTACCCCTCGTACAGATGCCAGCGCCCGCGCAGCAGCACCACACGCTTCCCCGCAAGCGTCCCCACGATCGCCTGCCCCGCATGTCCCGCGACGGTGGGCATCGGGAGCCCCGGAATGTCCGAGTAGCGCGCGACGTCCGCGCCCTGAACCCGGTCCGCCAGCCCGCCCAGGCCGCTTCCCAGGATGATCCCGATCTCCGGCGCCGTGCCGAACCGGTCGCGGAGGATCATGGAGGCGTTGCGCACGTCGCTCATCGGGGTTTCTCCATCGCGCGGCGGATGCGGACGCCGACTTCGGTGTTTTCGAGGACGCCCGTGAAATCGCCGGCGCGGGGGCCCCAGGCGTAGAGGGAGACGTCGGCGCCGTCGTGGCCCTTGGTGACGAGGTGGGTGGCCTGGATATGAAGGGGGTGCCAGCCGACGCCGGCCCTTTCGGACAGGACGTGGGCGATGGCGTTCTGGAGTCCGTAGGGGACGGCACTGATGTCCTCGAGGCCGCGGATCTGTTTCACGGTGTCTTCGTCGGGCTCGGCGCCGGACCATTCGCGGAGGACCGCGGCGAGATCCTGTTTGCCGTCGTTGACGAAGCGCGCCATTTTTTCGGCGCTGGCCTTCTGGGCGCGCAGGCGCTCGACGCTGACCTTCTCGGTGATGGCGAGACCGCCGCACGCGTGGTCGGCGGTCACGAGAACGAGCGTGTTGCCGTCGCGCTCCGCGAAGGCGACCGCGGCGCGCACGGCGAGGTCGAACGCGGCGACGTCGCGCACCATGGTGCCGGCGTCGTGGCCGTGGCACGCGTGGTCGATGCGGCCGCCCTCGACCAGGAGGAAAAAGCCGTCCTTGTCCTCGTCGAGCACCTGAAGTGCCTTCAGGGCCATCTCCTCGAGCGACGGCTGGACGGTAGGGTCGCGATCGATCTCGAAGTCCATGTGGGAGGGGGAGAAGAGGCCGATCAGGTGGGGCTCGCGGGACTTCATCATCTCCTGGCGGTCCAGGGCAAAGGAGTAGCCGCGGTTACGGAACTGTTTCTGAAGCGAGTCCGGGAAGTACCGCAGGCCGCCGCCCATCAGGACCTCGACGCCGCTTCCGAGGTACAGCTCCGCGATTTCGCTTTCGCGTTTGCGTTCCGAGCAATGGACGGCGAAGCAGGCGGGGGTGGCGTGGGTGACGGTGGTGGTGGTGACGAGGCCGACGGACTTGCCGTTCTTACGGCACCATTCTGCGAGATTTTCGAGGTCATTTCCGTCGGGGGACATGCCGATGGTCCCGTTGGTGGTCTTGCGGCCGGTGGCGAAGGCGGTGCCGGCGGCGGCGGAGTCGGTGACGAGGGCGCCGGTGGCGTAGGTTTTGACGAGGCCGACGTAGGGGGTTTTTTCGAGGCCGAGGCCCTCGTGGACGCCGGGGCCGGCGAGGCGGCCCAGGGTGACCTGCCCGACGCCCATTCCGTCGCCGATGAGGAGGATAACGTTGCGGGCGGGCTTTTCGGGTTTGACGCCGCCGTTGTCGTCGTTCTCGTCGGCGCCGTTGCAGCCGCAGAGGAGCGCGGTCAGAGCGACGGCGAGGGCGAGCATGTGGCGCCACATGCGGTCAAGGTGTGACACAAGTCCGACCCTCTGTGCGGTCGGAATCTCCGCACACTTCCGGAAGTGCTTTGCCTCCGAGAATTTGAGGGAAAGCCGGGCCGGGGGGCGGAAGCGGCCGGCACGTGTGATCTCGGAGTGCGGGGGCCCGGATGCCGGCCGATGGAGCATCCCGGACCGGTTTTCTCTCAAATTCTCAATCGGTTTTGGCATACGGTTTTCCCAGGGCTTCGGGGGCCCTCGCCTTTCCCACGAATCCGGCGAGGACGAGGATGGTCAGAAGATACGGTATGGACTGGGCGAACTGGGGGGGAATTTTTTCCTGAAGAGCGATCTGGGCGTTGTCGGCGAAGGCGAAAAGGAAGCAGGCGGCGGCGGCGCCGCAGGGGGTCCATTTTCCGAAAATCATCGCGGCGAGGGCGATGTAGCCGCGGCCCGCGGTCATGTTCTGGACGAACTGGGAGACGTCGGAAGCGAGGGCGGCGCCGCCGAGGCCGGCGAGGGCGCCGGAGAGGGCGACGGCGGCGTAGCGGACGCGGACGGGGCGGATGCCGAGCGTGTCGGCGGCGGTGGGATGCTCGCCGACGGCGCGGAGGCGCAGGCCGAAGACGGTGCGGTACAGGAGCAGGTGCACGAGCGGGATGGCCGCGAACGCGAACCACACGAGCGGCGAGTAGCGGAAGGCGCCCGCGCCCCAGCGCGGCAGCGACGCGACGACGGCGGAGTTGGAGGAAGACTTGAAGACGAGGTAGCAGAGGAACTGGGTGAGCCCGACCGCGAGAATGTTGATCGCGACGCCGGAGATGATCTGGTTGGCCCGGACGTGGATGGAGACGACGCCGTGGAGGAGAGCGACCGCGACGGCGGCGGCGGCCGCGGCGGCGACGCCCGCCCACGGGGCCCACGCCGAGGCGTGCGCCGCGCCCGCCGGGCTCAGCGCGTGCGTGACCGCGACGCCGGTGAACGCCGCGCACAGCATGATCCCCTCGAGCGCAATGTTCACGACCCCCGAGCGCTCGCACACGACCCCCGCGAGCGCCGCGAGGATGAGCGGCGCGGCGGCGTTGAGCGTGCCGGCGGCGGTCTCCAGGGTGAAGAGGGCGCTCATGCGGGGCGGACCCTTCTCGCGAGAAGCCGGCGAAAGATCTCGTTGCCGCAGATCACGAAAAGAATGACGGCGGCCTGGAGGATCAGGATCAGATCCTTGGGGATCGTCTTGAGGAGCACCCCGGTGTGCTGGAGCGCGCCGAAAAGAAGCGCGGCGAAGACGATGCCGACCGGGTGGTTCTGGCCCATGAGCGAGACGGCGATGCCGACGAACGCCTGCCCGGCGTAGCCCATCGCATCGTCCTGCCGGAACGTGTGCTTGTAGCCCAGCACGAGGTCGCTCGCGGAAATCCCCGCCAGCGCGCCCGAAAGCGCCATCGCCCGCAGCGTCACGCGCTTCACGGATATCCCCGCCGCCCGCGACGCTTCGGGATTGTGCCCGACGGCCCGGTGCTCGTAGCCGGCGGTGGTCCTCCAGAGCCAGACCCAGACGGCGGCGGCGAGGAGCAGGGCGATCGGAAGAGCAAGGTTGACGGGGACGTAGCCGGGAATGGGCAGACCGAGCGACGGGGGCGTGCCCTCCGCGGCGACGGGGTACGTGCCCAGGCGCGCCAGGCGCGCGTGAGGGGCGATCGCGGGGAGCTGCGCGGCCATTCCGTGAGGGTCCTTCCACGGTCCGTTGGCGAGCCAGTCGGTGAGCGCGACGGCGACAAAATTGAGCATGATCGTGATGATGACCTCGTGCGAGCCGCGCCACGCCTTGAGCGCGCCCGCGATGGCGCCCCAGAGTGCGCCGCCCGCGGCCGCAACCGCGATCGCGGCGGGGATGAGGAGGAGCATCGGAAGCGCCGCGAGTTTCCAGCCCACCAGGCCGCAGCAGAGCGAACCGATCATGATCTGGCCCATGCCGCCGATATTGAAGAGGCCGGCGCGGAAGGCGACGGCGACGGCGAGGCCGGAGAAGATGAGGGGGGTCGCGTACGCCAGGACATAGCCGACGTCGTCTCGAAGGCCGACGGGGGGCATGCTGGCGGTGGTGAAGACCTCGCTCGCGACGGCGAAAGGATTCAGTCGCAGGGCGAGGACGATGAGCATGCCGAGCACGACGGCGCAGGCGACCGCGAGAACGGGCGGCAGGACGCGCGAGAGCAGGCTCGGCCAGAGGGATTTGAGGTTCACGAGGCGGCTTTCCCGCCGGCCATGAGGAGGCCCAGCGATTTCTCGTCGGCGGACGCGGCGCTGACGACGCCCACGATCCGCCCGCCGTACATCACCGCGATCCGGTCCGAGAGCGCCATCACCTCGGAGAGCTCCGCGCTCACGAGCAGCACGCCGACGCCGCGGTCGCGCTCCGCCACGATCGCCTTGTGGATGAACTCGATCGCGCCGATGTCCACTCCGCGCGTCGGGTGCGCCGCGAGCAGGAACCGCGGCACGCGCGACAGCTCGCGCGCGATGATCACCTTCTGCTGGTTCCCCCCCGACAGCGACCGCGCCTCGACGGACTTCTCCGGCGGCCGCACGTCGAACCGGCGGATCAGCTCTTCGGCGTCCGCGTCCCGCGCCCCGGCGCGCACGAAACCCGTCGAGGTATACCGCGGCAGGCGGTGGCGCCCCAGAACCAGATTGTCGGCGACGCTGTAGTCCCCCACGAGGCCGCGCTTGAGCCGGTCCTCGGGAATCACCGCCAGCCCCGCGCGGAACCACGCGGG
Source organism: Planctomycetota bacterium (assembly GCA_016190145.1). Lineage (GTDB taxonomy): Bacteria > Planctomycetota > MHYJ01 > WSZJ01 > WSZJ01 > WSZJ01. The sequence continues at coordinate 10,957 of JACPRD010000045.1, forward strand.
CGGCCCTGCGGCCGACAGGTCCTCGCCGCCCAGCACGACCTCCCCGCTCTCCGCCTCCCGCAGCCCCGACAGGCACTCGAGCAGCTCGCTCTGGCCGTTCCCCTCGACCCCCGCGATCCCCAGGATCTCCCCCGCCCTCACCTCGAGCGTCACGTCGTTCAGTTTCTCCGCGCAGAGGTGCCGCACTTCCAGCACCGGCGCCGTCGGCATCGCCGCGGTCTTCTCCACCCGAAGCGACACCGGCCGCCCGACCATCATCTCGGCGATCTGCTCCTGCGACGTCTCCGCCGACGCCACCGTCCCCACCGTCGCCCCGCGCCGCAGCACCGTCAGCCGGTCCGTGATCGCCCGCACCTCCTTCAGCTTGTGCGTGATGAAGATCACCGTCTTCCCCTGCGCCTTCAGCGACCGCAGCGTCGCGTACAGGTCCTCCACCTCCTGCGGCGTCAGCACCGCCGTCGGCTCGTCCAGGATCAGGATCCGCGCGCCCCGCGCCAGCACCTTCAGGATCTCAACCCGCTGCTCGAGCCCCACCGACAGCTCCTCGATCCGCGCCCCCGGATCCACCCGGAGCCCGTACTTCTCCGACAGCGCCCCCACCTCCGTTTCCGCCCGCCCCCGCGCGAAAAACGGCCCTCGCCGCGGCTCCATCCCCAGCATCACGTTCTCCGCCACCGTCAGCGTCGGCACGAGCATGAAATGCTGGTGCACCATCCCGATCCCCGCCGCGATCGCCGCCGCAGGCGAAAACTCCCGCATCTCCTTCCCAAACACGCGCACCGTCCCGCCGTCCGGCGCGTACAGCCCGTACAACACCTTCATCAAGGTCGACTTCCCCGCCCCGTTCTCCCCCACCAGCGCGTGAATCTCCCCCTCCTCGACGCTGAAGTTCACGTCGTGGTTCGCGACGACGCGCGGGAAGCGCTTCTCGATGCCGATCATCTCGACGGCGCTGGGCAAGGGCTCACCTCAAACAGAAACTCCAACCCGGTCTCCCCGGATTGGAGCTTCACTCTTCGCCGATGGGGCTCTCCGTCCTACTTCTCCGGCACCGTCCGCTTCCCCTGCACGATTTCCTGCCTGTACTCGTCCACGCGCGCCACGATGGCGTCCGTCACGAGCGCCTTGTTCCGTTCGTCGCGCACGTACCCGACGCCGTTCTCCTTGAGGCCGAACGTGTGGATTCCGGCGGCGAACCTGCCGTCCTTGTGGTCGCGGATGACTTCGAAGACGGCGACGTCCACGCTCTTGATCATGGAGGTCAGGACGTGCCCGCCCTCCTCCCACTGGTCGCTGTCGACGCCGATAACGAAGTGCTGCACCGTACCGGCCTGTTTGTTCAGCTCCTTGGCGGCCTCGAAGACGCCGTTCCCCGTCGAGCCGCTCGCGTGGAAGATGATGTCCGCGCCCGCGCCGTACTGGGAGTTCGCGAGCTGCTTGCCCTTCACGGGATCCTTGAAGGCGTCGGGCGTGACTCCCGCGAAGTTCGCGATCACCTCGCATTCCGGGTTGGCGGCCTTCACGCCGGCCTGGTATCCCGCGAGGAACTTGTGGATCAGCGGGATGTCCATGCCGCCCACGAACCCGACTTTTTTCGTCTTCGTCGCGAGCCCCGCCACGACGCCCACGAGGAAGGAGCCTTCCTCCTCCTTGAAGCGGATGGCGCTCACGTTCGGGGGGATCTTCGTGTCCGGGCGCACGTCGTAGTCGATGCACGCGAACTTCTGCCCCGCGAAGTCCTTCGCGACGGCGTTGATCGATTCGGTGAACATGAAACCGATTCCGAACACGAGCGGCGTCCCCTGCTCCGCCAGCCGCCGCAGATAGGCTTCCCTGTCCGAGCTCCCCTGCGCGGGCTCGATGTACTCGAACTTGATCGCGAGGTCTTTCTGCGCCTTCTCGAGTCCGCGATAGGCGGCGTCGTTGAACGACTTGTCGCCGCGGCCGCCGACGTCGAAGACGAGGCCGACCTGGGCGCCGCCCTTGCCGGGGTCGGCGGGTTTTCCGCAGCCGAAGAGGGCGAGGGACAGTGCGAGAGCGAGCGCCGTACGCATGGGACACCTCCCTGATGAAGCGAGCCCGGTATTGTGCGGGGAAGGGGGCGGCATGTGGAGAAAAAACGGAAGAGCGCGGGGGGAGGATTTCCTACTTCATGCGGATCCGGTTTTCGCCCGCAGCCTTCACCGGCCCCTTCCTGCACGCCTCCACCTGCGCGTCGAGCATGTCCACGCCCGTCTCAACGAAGTTTTTGCCGTTCCGGAACGTCGTATGCCCGTCCCCGCCGGCGGCGAGGAACGAGTTCGTGACGACCCGGTACGTCCGGGTCGCGTCCCAGGGCTCGGCGGCGACCTTCGTGACCGTGACGCGCGCGCCCTCGGGGGCCTTCATGTCGACCTCGCACTCCAGTCCGCTGACTTCGAGGAACACCGCGGAGGTGCCGATCGAGTACTCGAGGACGGAGTCCACGTCGGCGCCGGAGAGGTCGAAGGTGACCAGCGTATTGGAGAAGGGGCTGATCGTGTACATGTCGCGCAGGCGGACGGGGCCGGCGGCGAGATCGGCGCGGATGCCGGTCCGGTTGTGGAAGGCGACCTGGGAACGGGTGGATTCGCGCATGACGTCGCAGAGCCAGTTACCGAGGGGAGAGGAGCCGCCGGCGTTGCGCGTCATGGCTTCCGGGGCGTCGCCGATGACGACGTCCATGGACTGGCCGATTTCGCGGGCGTATTTCGCGATGAGCGCCACGGACTCGGGGTCCTCTCCGTCGGCGACCTTGACGGGCACGTGTCCTGCGCTGACTTTGACGACCTTTTTTCCCTGGATGGTGAGGTCGACGCGGCCCAGGACGGTCCCGTGCGCGAAGCACTGGCAGACGTAGCAGCCGGTCGTGCTTGGCTTCGGGTTCGGGATCCCGCTGTGCGAATGTCCGCCGATGATGACCGGGAACGCGAACTTCTCCGCCAGCTCGAGGTCGCGGTCCTTGCCGCAGTGCGTCACCGGGATCAGGATCCGGTCACTGCAGTGCTCCACGTACCAGGACAGCGTCTTCTCCTCGCTCTCGAACCGCAGCCCCTCGATCGCCTCCGGCATCACCAGCGTCCGCATCGCCGTCGTGAGGATGCCGATGAACGTGATCTTCGCCTCCCCCACCGCGTACGTCCGCGACCCCGCCGCCCAGGACGGCCGCCTGCCCGTCTTTTCGCGGCGGATGTTCGCGCCGAGGAAAGGGAAGTTCGCGATGCGCGCGAGATCCTCGACCGTGCCGGCGCCCTTGTCGAACTCGTGGTTGCCGATGGTGGCGAGGTCGTATCCCGCGAGGTTCATCCACTCGACGACGAGCTTTCCCCGCGGCAGGTCGCCCTCGGGCGTGCCCTGGAACCAGTCGCCCGCGTCCACCACGAACACCGTCGCTCCGTCCGCCCAGGCCTTCGCCCGCTCGCGCCGGATCGTCGACGCCAGCGCCGCGAACCCGCCCACCATCGGCGGATTCTCCTTGTCCAGCCAGGTCGCCTTCTGGGCGTAAACGCGGCCGTGAAGATCGTTCGTGTGGAGAATCACGACCTTCGCGGCGACTTCCTCGGCGCAGGCAGGAACCGCGACGAGGAGCAGGGCGAGAAGCGCGCGGCCGGTCATCGGGCGACGGCCCGCCCGCCGGTCATCTCCGCCAGCTCCGCCATGAACTTCTTGTCCGTGCCCTTGGTCCCCGTGAGGACCGTGTGCACCATGATCCGCCGGTACCGGTTCACGCGGCGGAATTCGGACAGGAAATGGTCGTCGTTCACGCACGCCCCGTACGACGGCCGCCCGTCCGACAGCACGAAAATCGTGTCGACCTCCTCGTCCGCGAACAGGTCCATCACCGCGTCCCAGGTGTCCCCCCTCCCGCGCTGGATCTGCGACAGCTTCTTGTCCGCGTCCCGCGACCACCCGATGATCAGCGCCTGCGTCCGCGGGTCCGCCGGCACCAGCTTCTTCGCGAACGACCGCACCTTCTGCACGATCGCCTCGCTGCTCATGATCACCAGGTTCAGCCGCACCTCGGGCTTGAGCGCCTTCACCGTCTTCTGGAACTCGTCCAGCGCGATCTCCAGCTTCCGCTTCCCCTTCTGGTCCCTCGACCCCTCGCCCTTGTTCTCCTCCTCCGTCTGCATCGAGCCGGAGAAGTCGATCGTGAACCCGATCCGGTCCGACAGAATCGGAATGTCGTAGAACGTCGCCTCCGACCCGCCCATCTTCGCCGTCACGCCTTCCTTCGTCTTCGGCCTCTTGCCGATTTTGAACGTCTGCTTGTTCGCCTCCCACCAGAGCTTCCAGTCGGCGGCGCTGTAGCCGATCTCCTTGCCGGTCATCGCCCGAAGCGTCATCGTGATGTCGTAGCGCAGCCGCCCCTTCTCCTGCACCAGCCGGTCGATCAGCGGCTCGATGCACCGCTCCTCCCAGACCCGCTCCAGCACCGCGACCGCCGCCGCGCGCACCGGCCAGGCCTCGTCCCCGAGCGCGACCACCGCGGCTCCGAATCCGTCGCCCGGCCCCGCGTCGTACGCCGCTTCGCACGCCGCCAGCCGCACCTGGTACGCCTTGTCTTTCTGGGCTTTGGGAAGCGCCTCGCGGAACTTGTCGGGCGCGCCCGTGGCGAGCGCGTAGAGCGCGGCGGCGTGGGGCTGCCACGCGAGATCCGCGAGAAGTTTGATCAGCGGCTCTGCCGCGGCGGCGGAGCGGCGCTCCGCGAGCGCGAAAGCGGCCTCCTCCTTGACCTGCCACGCCCCGTCTTTGAGCGCCGCGACGAGCGCTTCCTCTTTGGCCTTCGCCCCGAACATCCCGAGAGCGCGCACCGCCATGGCGCGGGCGCCCGGATCGCGCTCTCCGCCGGAGATCGCGCGCTCGAGAGCCGGCAGATACCCCTCCCGCCCCGAGACTCCGAACCCCCAGAACGCCGCCGCGCGGCCCTCGCCCGTCTTGAGACCGGCGGCGTTCGCGGCGAGCCAGTCGATGGCCGGCGCCTCCGCGAAGTCCGCGACCGCCAGCGCCGCGTACTCGCGCACCGCCGACTCCTCGTCCGCGCAGTTCGGCAGCACCGCCTGCGCCGCCTTCACCGAACCGATCTTCGCCAGCTTCCCGAACGCCTTCGTCCGGTCCCAGTACCCGCCGTACGACTGGTCCTTCGCCTGCTTCTCGAGATCGCCAAGCTCGTCGGCGACGAGCGGCAACGCCAGGACCGCCAGGAGGAACGGAGTCCGCATCACGCTATTTGATCAGCTGCCCGATGTACGGCGATCCCTTGAAATTGTCCTTCAGGCGGCCGGCGAGACGGAAATGCTCGTTCATCAGCTTGTCCTTCTTCGCCTCGTCCGTCTCGAGGTCCGAAAGCCGCCGGAAACAGTTCGCCGCGTAGCAGAGCGCGTACTCCTGGTTGTCCGTGAGGTCGTTCGCGCCCGGCAGGTACAGCGTGACGCTCCTCAGGTAGCACAGAAGCGCCTCCTTCACGACCTTCGGATCGTCCTTGGACGTCTGGTAGTAGTAGTCGCCCAGCCCGTTGTACGCGCCGGAGAGGATCATCGGCTGCGTGTTGTCGCAGGCGTCCACCACCCGCTGAAACGTCGACTTCGCCTTCTCGATGTCCTTGGCGCGGAAGAGACACCGGCCGAGGCCGACCTGCGCGGCGAAGGCGATCCGCTGCGTTTTGTGACTGGTAAGGCCGTTGTATACCCCCTGGGCCGGCCCGTCCTGCTTCTGGAGTTCGTAAATCCGCGCCTCCTTGAGCCGCATGTCGCCCATGAACTCGTCCGACATCCCCAGGTCTTTCGCCTTGCTCAGCGATTCCTTGATCACCGCGAGCGAGCCGTTCAGGTCGTTCGAAAACATCGCGCACTCGACCATCGCGGGATAGATGTCCCGGATGAATTTCGAATCCGGATACTCCGTGAGCAGCTTCTTGAAGCTCTCGACCGCCTTCTTCAGATCGCCATCCAGCTGGTAACACTTGGCCATGTTGAAAAGGATGTGCTGCTTGAGCACGGTGCGCGTGCCGCCGCCCATCGCCTTCTCGAAGTTCAGGATCGCCTGCTTGTAGTTTCCCGCGGCCATGTTGCGTTTGCCGTTGCTCATGGCCGGGGGGATCGACTGCTCGTCGAAGATGATGTCGCCCTGAATCTGGTCCCAGGTCGGGTTCATCGTACCGCTGGGCTGAAGCACGATCGTGACGTCCTTGTATGTCTCCTTCTGCACTTCACCCAGAATCGGCTTGCCGCTCATCATGATCGTGTCTTCGTACTGAGCCGAAGCCGCGAGGGGGAAGAGGGCGAGGACGAGCGCGGTCAAAAGGACTCTCATGGTCGTTTCCTTTCGGACTCCCCTGAAGAGAAACGGGATTCTACAGGCACGCGGGGTCGAGTCAAGGTCCCTGAGAGTCACCCATGATCCGGGGATCACCCTCGGGGATGAAAATGGAGTGAGGCGGGCACGAGGCAACGGGGGGCCGTTTTCCGACTGCGCTTGCGGAACGACTGAGGAGGAGGAGCAGGAGGAGGTCGTCCCACCGGGGCCGTTCCTCCTCCTGCTCCTCCTCCTGCTCCTTCTCAGGCTGATATGAACGTGGAATGGCCCCGCAAGTTCGCCCCTGCGAGGTTTCGCGGTCCCGCGCCGTCGGCACCGTTGACCCGCCCCCCCTTCCCCGCTAACTTACCCAGTTCCCATGCCGCGCATCGTCCACACCGAGAACGGAGTCACCCGGGAATACCCCCTCCTCGGGGAGCCCGTCACCGTCGGCCGGGCGGCGCGCCATACCATCCCCACGCTCGACGCCCGCGCCAGCCGCGACCATTTCAAAGTCGAACTCCTCCAGAATCGGTTCGTCGTCACCGACATGGGCAGCCGGAACGGCACCCTGGTCAACGGCCAGCCCATCTCGGGGCCCCAGCCCCTGGCGGTCGGCGACCGCATCATGATCGGGGCCGCGGTGTTTCAATTCATGGAAGGGGAGGCCGCGCCGTCCGCGCCGCCCCCGGAAGTCGCGGCGGTCCCGACCGCGACCGGCGACCTCCGCGCCGACCCGGAAATCCCCCGGTCGCCGACGCTCCTGGTGCTGGTCACGGAGGGCGCCGCCGGACAGTCCTGGCCCATCACCACCGCGGGCATCGTGATCGGCCGCGGCAAAGCATGCGACGTGCCGCTTCCCAACGACGAGAAACTCTCGAGCCGGCACGTCGAGGTCGCCTTGATGCCGGACGGGGTGAAGGTGACCGACCAGAAGAGCACGAATGGGACGAAATTCAAAGGCGAGCGGATCGACTCGGTGCTGCTCAAGGACGGGCAGGATTTCGAGGCCGGCACCCAGACGTTCCGGATCTCGGATCCGCGGACCACGGGGCAGGCCCCCCGCGAAGCCCCGGCGGCGCCCGCGAAGCCCCGGCGGCCACTTCCGATCCTCGCCGCCGTCATCGCCGCGGCCGCCGTGCTGAGCGTCGCCGGGATCTTCGCGCCGTCGCTCCTCCGGAAATTCTTCCCGCAGTCCGCCCCCGTCCCGCACGACCCCTCCAACCTGATTCCGAAGAACGCCTCGCTCGAAGATCCGAACCTCGACGGCTGGACGGTGAAGGCCGCGGACGGGCGCCGCGGCAAGGCCGAGGCCACGGTCGATACGCAGGTGTTCAAGGACGGCGGAGCTTCGCTTCGCCTCCGCGGCCTGGACACGCGCGAAGAGTCGTTCATCACGGCGTCGACGGGTCCGATTCCGATCGAGGCGGGGGCCGTCTACCGGCTGGAAGGATGGGTCCGGGCCTCCGGGCTCGAGGGCCGGGCGGGGTTCCGGATCGAGTGGCTGAAGGACGGCGCGCCGGCCGGGACGTCACCCACGGAGCTGCTGGGCGAAGGCTTCGACTGGAAATCCCTCGCCGTGTCCGCGGCGCCGCCGCCGGGGGCCGACGCGATGCGGGCGTCGTGCCTCGTCGCAGGCGTCGTCGGCCTCGTGTGGTTCGATGCGGTGAAACTCGCGAAGTCGCCGGATCCCGTCACCGGCGCGCGCTGGAATACGCCCTGGGGAGGCATGAGCATCGACTCGGCTGGCTTCGTCCGGGCCGATGGACCGGGCGGCGCCCTCCTCTGGAACGGTGAATTCCGAATCGTCCCCCGCGATCCGCCCGAAATCCCCTTCTGGCTCGGCGCCAACGACGGAGAACCCCAGTCGGTCGGCAACGGCTACCGCATCGAGCGGCGCCTCCTCTCCGGAAACTCGGTCGTCCTCATCGCGGTGCACACGGCCGAGGAGGAAAATTTCACGTGGACGGCGAAAGGGTCGGCCGACGCGGGGGCCGCGCTCTCGTTCTCCGTCGATCCCGCGGCCCTGTTCACCGGCCTCACCACGCGGTGCGGCGAGCTGCTCGAGGTCCAGAACAGGGAGTTCAGCGTCGAGGCATGCTCGGAAATCCTGTTCGGGAACTTCCCTTCCCTGATGTTCGATGCCCCCGCCTCCGCGGAAATGGCGGGAAACCGCCTGACCCTGCGCTGGACGGCCGGCTCCCCCACGGTCGTCCGCCTGAAAGCCGCCCCGAGCTGGATCGAACGCGAGGTCCGCTCCCTCGTCGCCGACGCCAACGCCGCCTACAAGGCCGGTTCCTTCGGCAAAGCCCTCATCCTCTTCCAGGACCTGGCGAAACGCTATCCGGACCGGGAGGAGTCGAAGGAAGCGGCGAAGAAGCTCGCCGAACTCAAGGAACGCGGCTCGGAGGCCGTGAAAAACGCTTCCCGCGAGACCGACATGGCGAAGAAGTATCCGAGCAATGCGAACACCAAGAAGGCGGCGGAGCTGATCGGGGCGCTCGAGCGCGAATTCGAGGGAACGGAATTCGCGTCGGAGGCGATTCGCCTGCGCAAGGAGCTGTTCCCGGACGAAAAGCCGCCCGATCCGCCCCCGGACGGGAGTAAGCCGCCCGTGAAGCCGCCGGAGAAGGAGCCGGTCGAGAACGCGCGGAAGCTGCTGGCGTGGGCGGAGGAGGCGTTCGGAAAGGAGGAGTACCTGAAGGCGGAGATCTACTGCCGGAACGTGATCGACCGGTGGCCCGGCACGGCGGAGGAAATGAAGGCGGGGGAGATCCTGGGAAGGGTGACCCAGGGGGCCCGGGCCGCGCGGGAGCGGGATGGTTGGATCCGCGAGACGCTGACGAAAGCGCGGAATCTGGTGAAGAACGGGCAACGGGAGAAAGCAGTGCCGATGTTCGAGGAGGTGCTGCAGAAATATCCGTCGAGCCCGCTGGTGAAGGGGGTGCGGGAGGAGCTGGACAAGGTCAAGCGCTAGACCTTCCTGACCACTCCGACGACGATGCCCTGGATCTGGACTTCGTCGACGACGATCGGCGCCATCGTCGAATTCGAAGGCTGCAGGCGGAACTTGCTGCCCTGCTTGTAGAAGCGCTTGAGGGTGGTCTCGCCGCTGGGCAGGAGCGCCACAACGGTCTGGCCTTCGCTGGCGTGGTTCCGGGGCTCGACGACGACGTAGTCGCCATCCTGGATGTGGTCCTCGATCATCGAGGAACCGCGGACTTCGAGCATGTAACAGTCCTTGTTGCCGACGAGCAGGTCGGCCAGGTCCACGGATTCCCGGTTCTCGATGGCTTCGAGGGGGGCGCCGGCGGTGATGCGGCCCATGAGGGGAAGGGCTGTCCGGGCGAGTTCGATGCCTCCGGGGGCCGTGTCGGAGAGGCGTACGGCGACCTCGATCGAGCGGGACAGGTAGCGCTGGCGGCGGATGATGCCCCGGCGTTCGAGGGCGCGGAGGTGGTCCAGCACCGTGATTTTGGACACGCCGACCTCGTCGGCGATCTCCTGCAGCGTCGGGCTGTACTGGTGCTGCTCGGTGAAGTCCCTGATGAACTTGAGGATTCGGAGCTGCTTCGGCGTGATGTTCATGTCGCGAGTCTCGATTCGGGTCTGCGATCTCGGTTTATTTTAGGCTAACACTTACCCAACGTCAAGCCCACAATGGTTCCTTTCGTCAATCGTGCCCCCGCGCCTTGATCCTTCCATGACAAACTCACAAGTTTTCCCCATCTCGCGGGTTTGCTGTTGAAAACTTGGGGAATTGCTTGCGTTCGCGCCTCATCTTTCGTACCTAGTGCCACACGATGCCCAGATTCCTCGCCACCGTCCTCTGCCTGGCCGCCGCGACCCTCTGCGCGGCCCAGGAACCCCCCGCCGATACCCCGCCGGAGCCTCCGAAGGACCCGCGCCCGCGGGTGCGCTACACCCTGGACGACTGCCTCCGCCTCGCCTCGGAAAACAACCTCGACCTCGCGTACGCGCGCCTGGAGCCCGGCCTCTACGAGGGCGACCTCATCGCGTTCCGCGGCGCCTACGACCCCACCGCCTACATCACCTTCAACCGGCGGAGCATCAAGGCCCCGACCGCCAGCGCCCTCTCCGGCGCCCCCATCCTCGACGAGGACCTCTGGTCCGGCACCGCCGGCGTCAAAGGCGGCATCGTCTCCGGCGCAACCTACGACTTCAATTTCCAGACGGAACGCGACTTCACGAACAGCTCCTTCTCAACCCTGAACCCGAAATGGTCCTCCAGCTACGGCGTCTCCCTGCGCCAGCCCCTTCTCAAGGCCGCCTGGGTCGACTACAACCTCGTCTCCGCACGCCTCTCCCGCAACTCCCACCGCCAGTCCATCTTCAAGGTCGAGGAAACCGCCTCCACCACCCTCTATAACGTGGAGTTCGCCTACTGGACCCTCGTCAACTCGATCCGGCAGCGCGACGTGAAACAGCGGGCGCTCGAGCTGGCGCAGCGCCTCTACGAGGTGAACCGGAACAAGGTGCGCGCGGGGGCGCTGGCGCCGATTGAAGAGTTGCGCGCCGAGAGCGAGGTGGCGTCGCAGAAGGAGGGCATCATCCTCGCGGAGAACACGATCGAGGATTCGCAGGACGAACTGAAGCGCCTGATCCGGCCGTTCAACGCGCCCGCGGACTGGGACTTCGTGATCGAGCCCGCCGACGAGCCCGCGTTCGAGGCGACGGCGGTGGATCCCGAGGCGGCGATTTCGCGGGCGCTGGAGAACAGGCCCGAACTGGAGCAGCTCCGGATCGCGATGGAGTCGGCGAAGATCAACGAGTGGAAATACGGGCGCGACCTGCTCCCGACCGTGGACCTCACCGGCTCCCTCCGGTACAGCGGCCTCGGCCGCAACTTCGGCGACTCCCTCGAGGGCATCCGAACCTCGGACTTCGACACTTGGGAAGTCGGCATCGTGATCGAGTACCCCTTCGGAACGCGCGCCGCGCGCGGCGGGCTGGCGCGGGCCGAGGCCGAACGGCGCCGGGCGGACCTCTCGCTGCGGAATACCGAACAGACGGTCGTCCTCGAAGTCCGCGAGGCGGCCCGCGAGATCAACACCACCGCCCAGCGCATCGAGGCGACGAAAACCGCCGTCCGCCTGGCCCGGCGGTCGCTCGAGGCCGAACAGGCGAGGTACGACAGGGGACTCACGACCTCCCACGAACTGCTTCAGTTCCAGAAGACCCTGACGGAAGCGGAGTCGAACGAGACCAAGGCGGTGATCGACCACAACATCGCCCGCCTCAAACTCCGCAAATCGACGGGAACCCTTCTCACGGAACGCGCCGGACGCTAAAGCGATTCGTCGTCCGGAAGCGGCGGCTCCTCTTTCTTCTCTTTCTTCACCGGCCCCAGTTCGACCAGGAACAGCAGGAGGAAGAGGAACGCGGCCCCGCAGGCGGCGAGCGCGTAGAGCTTCATCCCGCAGGCCATCCCGAGGCCGATCAGGAGGAACAGCACGGCGGTGTCGCGCGGGTTCTTGACCACCGTGCGGAACCGGACGAACGATCCGATGCCGACCAGGCCGAACGCGCGCGCGATGGAGTCGCCCACGACGATCACCATGAGGGCGCCGGCCGTGGCGATGAGGATCTGCGCCCGCGCCAGGTCCCAGTCGAAGGCGTCCCGGAGCTGGCGGCGGAGCCGAAGGGGGTGGACTGCGAGGACGCCGGCGATCAGCGCCGCGGAGCCGAGCCGCGCGCCGACGTCCGCCGCCATTCCCCAGGTCAGCGGACCGGTGTAATCCACGTGGTCCCCAGGGCCGCGAGCGCGCGGCGCGATTTGGAGAATCGGCGGGCGCGCTTTCCCGAAAGTGCCGCGGCGAGCCAGGCGGGCACGGGTCCGTCGCGCTTGACCTCGACGACGACGCCCGGAATGCCGCCCGCGCGCTCGCCGGTCCGCCAGGGGTCGCCGTGTTCGACGGCGTAGAACGCGACATCCCGGTCGATGGTCACGCGAAGTCCGTCCCATTCCCAGGCGGTTCGGCGGTAACGGATGGCGACCAGGGGGAGCAGCTCGCGGTCTCCCACGAACGGCCGCAGCGCGGGCCCGCGGTCCGAACCCGCCAGGAGGGCGGGCAGCCTCGCCGGCGCCACGAGGTGGCGCCATTTGTCGACGACGTTTCCGACCCGCCGCTTGAGCTCGAACCACCATATCCCGGGCTCGCCGTAGCTCCGGCAGCGGAATTTCGTCCCCGACCGCCCGCGGCTCCACGTTCCCTCGGCCGTGTCGAGATAGACGGTGAAAACCTCCGTCTCCGGCCGCCCCGGCACGAATTCGTGCGGCTCGCCCCGCCCGCGCAGCAACGCCTCGATCGCCCGCCCGCCCCGCAGCAGGTACCGCCGCTCCCGCGTGTGAACCGTCAGGCGCTCGCCGCTCACCTCTTCAACTCCTGCCGGTCCAGCACCCCGTCATGGTTCCGGTCCAGCCGGTCGAATTCCTCCCAGGGCCCGCGCCACTCCGGCTTCGATACCTTACCGTCGCCGTCCGCGTCCATGTCCTTCACCGGATCCTTCCCGCCCGGAGGCCCGCCCCCGGGCGGCCC
>JACPRD010000041.1 GCA_016190145.1 Planctomycetota bacterium
CCACAGGGCGAGGGCAAGCCGCAGGGTGGAGGGAAGCCGCAGGGCGAGGGCAAGCCGCAGGGTGGAGGGAAGCCGCAGGGCGAGGGCAAGCCGCAGGGTGGAGGGAAGCCGCAGGGCGAGGGCAAGCCGCAGGGCGAAGGAAAACCGCAGGGCGACAAGGGACAGCAGAAGCCCCCCCAGGGGGGAAAGAAAGAATAGGCTGAGAACACGTGGGTCGATTCTTCACCGTCCTGAGGAACATCTTCACCATCCCGGAGCTCCGGCGACGGATCTTCTTCACGTTCGGGATGCTGGCCGCGTTCCGCTTCGGATCGTTCATCCCGATCCTCGGGATCGACCTGGACGTCCTGCACGACATGATGAAGCAGGCGGACCAGGGCGGGCAGGGACGGCTGTTCGGCTGGCTCAACATCTTCTCGGGCGGCGCGATCCAGAACCTGTCGCTGCTGTCGCTCGGAATCATGCCGTACATCAGCGCGAGCATCATCTTCCAGCTGCTGGTCAAGGTGGTGCCGAAGCTCGAGGCGGTGGCGAAGGAGGGCCCGAGCGGCTACCGGAAGATCGCGAACTGGACGCGCATGTCGACGATCCCGATCTGCCTCGTGCAGGGGATCTTCATGGTGAAGTGGCTGGGTTCCTCGGCGATCAACAAGGCGGCGGGCGGGATCCTGGTCCCGGATCCGGGCTTCTTCAGCTTCTACATTCCCGGCGTGCTCGGCCTGCTCGCGGGCACGATGATCGTGATGTGGCTCGGCGACCAGGTGACCGAGCACGGGATCGGCAACGGGGCGTCGCTGATCATCATGACGGGGATCGTGGGCCGCATGCCGCAGGCCTACCTGGAGCTGCAGGCGGGCGTGAAGGCCAACACGCTCGGGATCGACACGATCGTGATCCTCGTCGCGCTCTACGTCGGCGTCATCATCGCGATCGTCTTCACGACCCAGGCGCAGCGGCGCATTCCCGTCCAGCACGCGAAGCACATGAAAGGCCGCCGCATGTACGGCGGCCAGAAGCACTACCTGCCTCTGCGCGTGAACCAGGCGGGCGTCATGCCGGTCATCTTCGCCTCCTCGATCATGGTCCTTCCCGGCATGCTCTGCCAGGCAATCCGCTGGGAAGCCGGCCGCGAGATCTTCGGCCGCTACGGATTCATCTTCTCGACCCTGTACGTCGTCCTGGTGTTCTTCTTCACGTTCTTCTGGACGGCGCTGTTCTTCCAGCCGAACGAGATGGCCAACAATCTCAAGGAATACGGCTCGTTCGTGCCGGGAATCCGGCCGGGCCGCAAAACGGCCGAGCACCTCGAACACGTCATGACGCGCGTGACGCTCGTCGGCGCGACGTTCCTGTGCCTGATCGCGCTTCTCCCCGACCTCATCGCCCAGGTCCTCCGGGTCGACCGGATCATCACCTCGTTCCTCGGCGGCACGGGCATCCTGATCGTCGTCGGCGTCGGGCTCGACATGATGCAGAAGATCGAAAGCTACCTGCTGATGAGGCAGTACGAAGGCTTCATGAAGAAAGGACGCATCCGCGGACGGAGATGAACCTGATCTTTCTCGGTCCTCCCGGAGTTGGAAAGGGCACGCAGGCCTTGCAGGTCGCGGCGTACGCGAAGCTGGCGCACGTGGCGACGGGCGACATCCTGCGGGCGGCAGTGAAGGCGGGAACGAAGACGGGGCTGGAAGCCAGGTCGTACATGGACTCGGGCAGGCTGGTTCCGGACGAGGTGGTGAACCGGCTGGTCCGCGAGAGGCTGGAGGAGAAGGACACGCAGGGCGGAGTGCTGTTCGACGGGTACCCGAGGACGCCGGCGCAGGCGCAGTCGCTGGACGCGGCGCTCCGGGAGCTGGGCCGGAAGATTTCCGGAGTCTTCGATTTCCAGGCGCCGGACGCCGTGCTGGTCGAACGGATCAGCGGGCGGCGGACGTGCGGGAAGTGCCAGAAGGCCTATCACGTGAAGTTCGCGCCCTCGAAAGCGGGCGAGTCGTGCGAGACATGCGGCGGAGCGCTCGTTCAGCGCTCCGACGACAAGCCGGAAACGGTTCAGAAGAGACTGGACGTCTACCGCAAGGACACGGCGGGCGTCGGTGACCATTACAGGAAGGCCGGGGTGTACCAGGCGATCGCGGCGGACGGACCGATCGGCGCGATCACCGAAGACGTCCTCGCCCGTGTGAAAAGGCTGGCGTGAGCGTGATCTACAAGAGTCCGCGCGAAATCGAAAAGATGCGCGCGGCCGGGAAAGTGGTGGCCGGGGCCCTTGCCCTCGCGGCGGGGAAGATCCAACCCGGTTTGACAACAGGGCAGCTGGACGCGGAAATCGAGACCTTCATCCTGTCGCGGGGAGGCGTGCCGACGTTCAAGGGGTACCGCAGTTTCCCCGCTTCGGCGTGCATTTCCGTGAACGAAGAAGTGGTCCACGGGATTCCGGGGAGGCGGGAGCTGAAGGAGGGCGACATCATCACGGTGGACGTGGGAGTGACGCTCGACGGTTACATTGGCGACTCGGCCTGGACCTACCCCGTGGGACGGATCTCGAGCCGCGCGCAAAGGCTGCTGAAGGCGACGAAAGATTCCCTCTTCATGGGAATCGAGCAGGTCAAGCCGGGAAACCGGCTCTCGGAGGTGTCGAGGGCCGTGCAGACGTACGCAGAGGCGAACGGGTACGCGATCGTGAGGAAATATGCCGGGCACGGGCTGGGAAGGGAGCTTCACGAGGAGCCCCAGGTTCCCAACTACGTGGACCGGATGACGCCGGGGAACGACCTGGTGATGAAGCCGGGGCTGGTGATCGCGATCGAGCCGATGCTGAATGAAGGAACTTACGACGTCAAGACGTTGAGTGACCACTGGACGGTGGTGACCCGGGACGGAAAGTTGTCGGCCCACTTCGAGCACACCGTTGCGGTGACCGAAAAAGGCCGTGAAATCCTGACTGTCGAGTAGGAAGGCAGAATGGCGAAGGAAGAACCGATTCGCGTGGAGGCGACCGTGAAGGAATCGCTTCCCAACGCGATGTTCAAGGTGACGTTGAAGGGGTCGAACCACGAGGTTCTGGCCCACATCAGCGGCAAGATGAGGATGAATTTCATCAAGATCCTGCCCGGGGACCGGGTGACGATCGAGATGAGTCCGTACGATCTGTCAAAGGGTCGAATCGTTTACCGGGAGCACTGAGATGAAGGTCAGGGCGAGCGTGAAGCGGATCTGCGAGGGCTGCCAGATCATCCGGCGGCGGGGACACGTGCGGGTGATCTGTTCGCGGGATCCGAAGCACAAGCAGCGGCAGGGGTAGGGTGCAGGGCTGTCGTGAACACTGAAAAGGCCTAGGAGAAGAGCATGCCTCGTATTGCCGGAGTCGACATCCCGATGGACAAGCCGATCGCGGTCGGGCTTGGCTACATCTACGGGATCGGGGACGCGGTGGCGCGGATCATCCTGAAGGACGCGGGGATTGACGGGAATCTCCGGACGAAGAACCTGTCCGAGGAGCAGTTGGCGCGGTTGAACGCGATCATCGACAAGAACTACGCGGTTGAGGGCGCGCTGAGGCGGCAGATCGCGCAGAACATCCAGCGGCTGAAGGAGATCAACTGCTACCGGGGTCTGCGGCACCGCCGCGGCCTGCCGGTGCGCGGGCAGAGGACGCGTTCGAACGCGCGGACCCGCAAGGGACCGCGGAAGACGGTGGCGGGGAAGAAGTCGGTGAAGGGGCTGGGCTAACCGGTTACGAATGCAGGCGCGGGGCATGCCCCGCGCCCGCGCGATTGCAGGATAAGCCGTCCGGCATTAAGGAAACGACATGGCCACACCAGAGAAGGAAAAAGAGAAGGACAAGGAGAAGGAAAAACCTTCCGCGTCGCCCAAGCGCCGCAAGGTGAAGCGCGTCGTCCAGAAGGCGATCGCGCACGTCTTCGCCTCCTTCAACAACACGATTATCACGATCGCCGATCCGAAGGGCGAGACGCTCTGCTGGGCGTCGGCGGGGACGATCGGCTACAAGGGTTCGCGGAAGTCCACGCCGTTCGCGGCGCAGAAGGCGGCCGAGGCGGCCGCCGAGAAGGCGTCGAAGTTCGGCGTGAAGGAGATCGACGTGAGGGTGAAAGGCCCCGGGAGCGGCCGCGAGTCGGCGATCCGCGCGCTGCAGGCGTCGGGCCTCGAGGTCAAGGCCATCGAGGACTGCACCCCTCTTCCCCATAACGGTTGTCGCCCGCGCAAGAAGCGGCGCGTCTAGAGGACCAGGAGAACCATGGCGAGGCTGATCGGCAGGAAGGTGGCCCTGAGCCGTCGGGAGGGAGTGAATCTCCATCTCAAGGGCGGGAAGTGGGAGAGCGTGGACTTCGGGGGCGAGAAGCCGCCGGGGGTGCATGCGGACCGGCGTCCCCGCCAGACGGACTACGGAGTTCACCTGCGGGAGAAGCAGAAGTGCAAGCGCTGGTACGGGGTGCTGGAGCGGCAATTCCGGCGGTACTTCGAGACGGCGCTGGCGATGCCGGGGAACACGGGGCAGAACCTGCTGATCCTGCTCGAGGGGCGGCTGGACAACGTGATCTACCGGCTGGGGTTCGCCTCGACGAGGACTTTCGCGCGGCAGATGATCGTACACCGGCACGTGCTGGTGGACGGGAAGCGGGTGACGATCCCGTCATGGGCGGTGAAGCCGGGGATGAAGATCGAGTTTGCGGCGCGCGAGGCGTCGCAGAAGCTGGGGAAGACGGGGCTGGACCTGCCGAAGACGGATTCGCTGCCGAGCTGGCTGCAGCGGACGGACAGTCCGATGGGCGGCGTCGTGGTTTCGAAGCCGACCCGCGAGGAGGTTTCGATCGCGATCAAGGAACAGCTCATCGTCGAGCTTTGCTCGAAATAGGAGAGAGAGATGCGCGTTCGCTGGAAGGATTTCGAACTGCCCACGAGGGTCGTGGTCGAGGAGAAGACGCTCACGAACACGTTCGGCACGTTCATTGCCGAGCCGTTCGAGCGCGGGTACGGGATCACGATCGGCAACTCGCTTCGGCGGGTGCTGCTTTCGTCGATCGAGGGCGCGGCGGTCACGTCCGTGAAGATCAAGGGCGTGTCGCACGAGTTCTCGACGATCAAGGGCGTGGTCGAGGACGTGACGGACATCATTCTCTCGATCAAGAAGCTGGTGGTCCGGCTGGAAACGGAGGGGCCGCGGACGCTGCGGATCGAGAAGCACGAGAAGGGCGAGGTGAAGGGATCTGACATTGCGCCCGATCCGCAGGTGACGGTGGTGAATCCGGACCTGCACATCGCGACGCTCACGGAGGACGTGGACTTCGTGGTGGAGCTCGAGGTGAAGAAGGGGCGTGCGTACGTGACGGCGGACGAGAACGAGAAGGAGGACCGGGAGCTGGGCGTGATCTCGGTGGACTCGATTTACTCGCCGGTGCGCAGGGTGAAGTATCGCGTGGAGAACACGCGCGTCGGCAAGCTGACGAACTACGACAAGCTGGTGCTGGACATCTGGACGAACGGGACGGTGTCGCCGGAGCTGGCGCTGGTCGAGGCGTCGAAGATCCTGCGCAAGCACCTGAACCCGTTCGTGCAGTACTTCGAGCTCGGCCGCGAGCTGCAGATGAACGAGCGCAAGGAGGAGGAGGCCCGGAAGCGCGAGAAGTACATGGAGGAGCTGAAGCAGAAGCTCCAGATGAGCGTTTCGGAGCTGGACCTCTCGGTGCGCGCTTCCAATTGTCTCACGAGCGAGAACATCCAGACGATCGGCGAGCTGGTCGTGCGGGGCGAGGCGGAGCTCCTCAAGGTGAGGAACTTCGGGAAGACGTCGCTCAAGGAAGTCAAAAAGAAGCTGGCGGACATGGGTCTGTCGCTGGGGATGGACCTGGAGACGATCCTCGGGAGCCAGGGAGTGGACAAGAATGCGTCATAGATACGTCGGGCGGAAGCTGGGGCGCGGCCGGACTCATCGCGAGGCGATGAGGCGGCAGATTGTCGGCGATCTTTTCCTGAACGAGAGGATCGTCACGACGGTCGAGAAGGCCAAGGACTTCCGGATCTTCGCGGACCGGCTGGTGACGATCGGCAAGAAGTACCAGGCGGCGAAGGACGGGGGCATGAAGATCCACTATCTGCGCCTCGCGTACCGGTACCTGCAGGACGAGGCGATGGCGAAGAAGCTGTGCACCGAGATCGCTCCGCGGTTCATGGAGCGGCCGGGCGGGTACACGCGGGTGCTGAAGCTGGGCGGCTCGCGCTGGAGCGACAATGCGAAGTGGGCGGCGCACCGGCTGGGGGACAACGGGCAGCGGGCGATTCTCGAGCTGGTGGTGAAGGGTGAGAAGCCGGGTGAGCAGCCCGAGGAGCAGGCGAAGGGTGCGAAGAAGAAGGTGAAGGCGGGGGAGGCGACGGTGAAGTCGGAGAAGAAGAAGGAGACGGCGGCGGGTACGTAGTTCTACGGATGCATCGAAACCCCGCGGGCGACCGCGGGGTTTTTTTGCAGGCGGATGTTAGGATGTCGGCTCACCATGCGGGGAATCATCACCCTTGTTCTCGTCGTGGCGCTCACGGCCATCGTCGCACCCGGCTGCAACCGGGGTGCACGGCGTCCTCAGCCGCAGCCACAGCCCGGGAACCCCGGCCCGAAGGCCGCCGATCCGCCGCCGAAGCGGCTCGACATCGCGATCGACACGCAGCAGAAGGCGGAGGTCAAGCTCGAGCACCTGAGCTGGGTCGTGAGCCTTTCGTGGGCGCCGGGCGGGAAGTACTTCGCTTCCGGCAGCTGGGACGGCAAGGTGCTGCTCTGGGACCCGAAGATGCACTCGGTGACGCACCGTCTCGAGTGGCGCGGGATGGGGAAGGTCATGGCGGTCGCGGCTTCCGACGACCTGGTCGCGGCGGCGTGCACGGCGCTGGACGTGCGGCTCTGGCGGACGGACGGCACGACGGTACACCAGCTGCCCGTGCGCTCGGCGATCAACTCTGTCGCGTTTTCGCCGCAGGGAATGCTCGCGGCGGCGGCGGAGGGCGGGCTTCACGTGTGGCCCGATCCGATCCGCGGCGGGCCCAAGGTGACCGCGGGGGCCTGCCTGTCGGTCGCGTTCAGCCCGGACGGGTCGCGCCTGGCCTGCGGTTTCAGGGACGGCGGCATCCTGATCCAGAAGACGGAGGACGCGAGCTTCGAGAGGAAGCTGCAGGGCGACGTGAACCTGCTCAAGAGCCTCGCGTTCAGCCCCGACAGCAACATGCTGGCCGCTTCCGGAAACGGCCCCGCCGTCCTCCTCTTTACGCTGGAGCCGCCGTCGCGGCGCGAGCTGAAGGACCGCGGCATGGGCTGGATCGACGCGGTGGCGTTCACGCCGGACGGGAAGTACGTCGTGAGCGTCGCGCGCGATCACCACGTGAGATTCTGGGACGTCTCGACGGGCGGGCTCGCGGCGAATCTGACGCATCTCGGGGGCGCGATGGCGGTGGCGGCGGATCCCATGGGGAAGTGCGTGGTTTCGGGGGGGCCGCGGGACGTACAGTTCTGGCAGGTGAACTGTCCGCCGAAATCGAAAACGGGGGTGGTGGTGAATTCCAAGATCCGGGATCCGAAGACGGGGGAAGGGGACGAGGATCCGGAGACGATCGAGGGGGCGCTGGGGCTGGCGCGGAAGAGGATCGACGAGGGGGACGGCGACGGCGCGATGCGGGCGCTCGACGACGTGCTGGTCAAGTACCCGCGCAATCTCGAATTGCTGCGCTACCGGCTGTTCGTCTGCGAGCGGCGGCTGGCTCTTCGCGATGCCTACGACACGGCGCTCGCGATCGCCGCGGCGGAGGGGGATCCGCTTTCGGACCGCGAGAGGGCGGGGCTCGTGGACAAGTACTGCGAGATGTACTTGGAGGAGGCGCGGCGGGCGGCGGATTCGCTGTACACGAAGAAGGCGGACGTTCTTGCGATGCTGGACGCGGCGTTGTCGCTCAAGCCGGGCACGGAGCTGGAGCGGCGGATCCAGGAGTTCCGGGGGAAGGTGGAGGCCCGGCGCGACCGATGAAGGTCGGGCTCCTTTCGGATTCGCACGACAACGAGGCGGCGGTCGTGGCGGCGGTGGAAGTGTTCCGGGGTCACGGGGTCGCGACGCTGATTCACTGCGGGGACGTCATCGGGGGTTCCACTCTGGACCTGCTTCGCGGCTTCCGAGTTTCCGTGTGCCTCGGCAACAACGACGACTCCCGGACCCTCGAAGCTGCGGCTGTCCGGATCGGCGGGGCGTTCGCGCCGGTGCTGGACATCAGGATCGGCGGGAAGAAGTTCTTCGTCGCGCATGGCGACCGCCCGGGCCCTTTGACGGCCGCGCTGACTGCGCGCAGGCACGATTACGTGCTCTACGGGCACACTCACCGGAAGGACGACCGGCGCGAGGGAAAGACGCGGCTCATCAACCCCGGGGCACTCTATCGCGCGGCGGAATACTCGGTGGCGATTATCGATACCGGGACGGACGCGCTGGAGTTCATCGAGATCCGGTGTTGAGGATGCGCCGGATCGCGGGCCCGAATGGCGGCCGCAGGACCCCGGCTTCGGTGACGAACGCCGTGATCAGCCGCGCCGGCGTGATGTCGAACGCCGGATTCCATGCGGGCACGCCGCGCGGCGCGGCGCGCCGCCCGAGCGGAGCGAGTACTTCTTCGGCCCCGCGCTGTTCGATCCGGATCTCGCGGCCGGTGCGGATCGAGGGATCGAACGTCGAGCGCGGCGCGGCGACGTAGAACGGCACGCCGTTCGCGCGCGCCGCGAGGGCGTGCGCGTACGTGCCCACCTTGTTCGCCGTGTCGCCGTTCGACGCAATCCGGTCCGCGCCGACCCAGACGCTTCCGATGGTGCCTGAAGCGAGGAGCCCCGCCGCGGCGGCGTCGACGAGGAGCGTGACGTCGGCGCCCGCGCGCGACAGTTCCCAGGCGGTCAGGCGGGCGCCCTGGAAGAGGGGGCGCGTTTCGCAGGAGAAGACGCGTGGCGCGCGGCCGCGGCGGAGCGCCTCGTAGACGGCGGCGAGCGCGGTGCCGATTCCGCCTGTCGCGAGGGAGCCGGCGTTGCAGTGGGTGAGGACGGCGCCCCGGAGGAGGGGGAGGCCCGCCAGGCCGATGCGGCGGCAGGCGTCGGCGTCCTCGGCGTGGATCGCGCGGGCTTCGCGCAGAAGGGCCGCGGCGTCGAGCGTGCGGAGCGCGAGCATGCGTTTCACCGCCCAGGAGAGGTTCACGGCCGTCGGACGGGCGCCGGCGAGCACGGCGCCTTCGCGGCCGAGTCGGGCGAGCGTGCTGCAGCGGCGGGCGGCGAGGACCATCGCGTAGCCGGCCGCCACGCCGATCGCGGGGGCGCCGCGGACGCGAAGCATCCTGATGGCGGAGAAAACTTCGCGCGGGTGGCGGCAGGTGAGCCAGCGCACCCGCGCGGGGAGGAGGGACTGGTCGAGGAGCCTGAGCCGTCCCGAGGGCCCCCCGGCCCACTTCACGGGGACGGGAGGGAGGCGCACCCGTTTACTTCTTCGGCGCGGGTTTCTTGGCCGGGGCGGGCTTCTTCTCCGCCTTCGGCTTCGGCGCGGCGGTCTTCGGGGCGACGGGCATCTTCAGGCCGCAGTGCTTGAAGAGCTGCGAGAGGGCGGGAGTCGCCATGGCTCCCTTGTGGATCCAGGCGGTGAGGCGTTCCTGGTCGACCTTGACCTTGGCTTTCGGGTCGTGGACGTACGGATCGTAGGCCCCGAGGTGTTCGAGGTAGCGGCCGTCGCGGCGCGTCTCGCCATCGAAGACGGCGATGCGGTAGTGCGGGCGATTCTTGCGGCCGAAGCGGGTCAGGCGGATGCGGACGGCCATCGGATCTCCTTGCAAGTCCTTGGTTTATTTGGACTTGCCGCGAAGTGACGGGTCTGTTTCGCGGCAAACTTCGAAGGCGGAGCAGCTTACCGGGGAGGACGCATTTTTCCCATCATTTTCTGGATCTTCAGCGGGTTGAATCCCTTCATCATCTTCCGCATCTCCTTGAATTGCTTCAGGAGATTGTTGATCTCCGGCAGCGTCCGCCCCGACCCGCGCGAAATCCTCTTCCGCCTCGACCCGTCCAGAATCTCCGGATGGCGCCGCTCGTCCACCGTCATCGACTGGATGATCGCCGTCATGCGCGAGAATTCGTCCTCCACCTGCTCGTCCTTGCCGCCCATGATCTGCCCGACACCGGGGATCATCTCCATGATCTTCCCGATCGGGCCCATTTTCTTCATCTGCTGGATCTGGTCGAGGAAGTCCTGCAGGTCCAGCCCGCCCCCCTGCATCTTCGACGCGAACCGGCGGGCGGTGTCCTGGTCCATCGCGTCCTGCGCCTTCTCGACCAGCGAAATCACGTCGCCCATGCCGAGGATGCGCTGCGCCATGCGGTCCGGGAAGAACTCGCTCAGGTCGTCGATCTTCTCGCCGATGCCGACGAACTTGATCGGCTTGCCCGTCACGGCCTTGATCGAAAGCGCGGCGCCGCCCCGCGTGTCGCCGTCGAGCTTCGTCAGCACGACGCCCGTGAGAGGGAGCTTCTCGTTGAACTGCTTCGCCGACGTCACCGCGTCCTGCCCCGTCATCGAGTCCACCACCAGCAGGATCTGGTGAGGCTTCGTGACGTCCGCGACCTCTTTCACCTCCGCCATCAGTGCCTCGTCGATGTGCAGGCGCCCCGCCGTGTCGAGGATCACGAGGTCCCGTCCGGTCTTGACGGCCTCCTCGACCCCGCGCCTGCAGATCATCGGCGGCCGCCCGCCCGTCTCCGCGTGCACCGGGATCTCGAGCTGCGCCCCGAGCGTCTTCAACTGCTCGATGGCCGCGGGCCGCTGGATGTCGGCGGCGACGAGGAGGGGCTTGGCGCCTCTTTTCATGAAGAGCTTCGCGAGCTTGGCGCAGGTCGTGGTCTTACCGCTTCCCTGCAGGCCCGCCATCATCACGATCGTGGGCCCGTTGGGGGCCCTGGGGATCGCGTTGTCGACCGGGCCCATCAGTTCGACCATCTCGTCGTAAACGATCTTGACGATCTGCTGCGACGGCGCGACGGCCTTGATCACGTCTTCGCCGACGGCCTTCTCCGTCACCTTCCTGATGAAGTCCTTCACGACGATCAGGTTGACGTCGGCCTCCAGCAGCGCCACGCGGACTTCGCGCAGTCCTTCCTGGATGTTCGACTCGGTGAGCCGGCCCTTGCCCGCGAGCCTGCGGAAGACGCCGGTGAGTTTGTCCGTGAGCGAATCGAACATGGGAGGGGCATTCTCGCGGACGACGGGCAGGGGAGCCAGTGGAAAAAAGAGGGCCGCCTTGACGCATCAGGGCGGCCCTCGGAGTCTTACTTGCCGGTTTCGGTCACGGGTGCCGGCCCAAGGTCCTCCAGGCCGCGGTCCTTGATCTCGATTTCCATCTGGAAGTCGCCGACCACGATCCGGGCGCCGCCGGCCGCTTCCGTGGAGGACTTCACCTCGGCCTTCACCGTGCATCCGGCGATGGGAGAGAACCACGACTGGCCGAGCTTCTGGGACTCGCGGCACATGCGCAGGGCGAGGTCCGCGTCGCGCATTTCGGCGAGCTTGCGGACGTCCACCGCATGCTCGCGGTCGCGGCTGCGCAGCTTGGAGCGCACGCAGCGGTAGCCGTTCGACAGTTCGGGGGCGTCGGCACGGAGGCTGACGACTTCAGATTCGGGGAGCTCGACCGTGCGCTGCCACTGGTCGTCGCCGGTGGGCATGATGGTGAAGATCATGGCCAGCCAGGTCTTGGCCGGCGTGGGCAGGTGCGTGGCGTTCGCCGCGCGCGCCTGGCGCTTCGGAAGTTCCTTCTGGTCCCCGACTGGCGCGGGGGCGGGCCAGGCGTTGCGGTTCATTTCGCGGATCTTGCCGTCGGCGGCGACGAGGACTTCGAACGTGTGGCCCACCATGGCTTCGTAGGGCTTGAAGCCGGCGAACGCCGTCGTCTTCGACTTGCGGGAATCCCATTCCGCGTGGCAGCCGTCGTCGTCGAAGCGGGTTTCGATGCGGACGGCGTCGACGGTGAAGCGGACGCGGGCGCTGCCGTCGTCGCCGACGGCGAGGACGAGGAGGTTGAGGGTGACGGTTTCCCACTGGGGATCGACGCCGAGTTCCATGACTTCCTGGGTGGTGATGAGTCCCTGTTTGTTCAGGAGGGCTGTAAGGGCGGCGCGGCGTCCGGGGTCGGTTTCGGAGGCCAGGGCTTCGCGGATTTCGCGCCTGCGGATTTCATCGAGTTGCTTATCCCAGTCCGTGGTGTCGGGGACGGTGGACTCGACGCCGTCGCGGAGTCCTTCCGGCGGTTTGTTGCGGGCGTTGAGCTGGAAGGTGGCGAAGTGGAACTGGCTGCGGCACTCGTAGGTGAAGGTCTGGCCGGGCTTGAATTTCCAGCGGGTCGGTTCCGCGCTCACCGGCAAGGCGAGCAGGGCGAGAACGGCGAGTGCGGCGGTTCGGGCTGCCATGGCGGTTCTCCGATGTATGATCCCCCGCCAGCTAGGAATGCACGTCGCGTGCCCGCGAGCCGAATATCGCGTAAATGCCTGCGCGCAGAAGAGTTGCGACTTTTTCGCGCGGGGCGTGATACCCCGCGGCGTGTCCAGAGTCTTGACACGCCTGCGAAGTTCCCATGCCGATCCTCGGGAACTTTGTGAAGTTCACTGACTTTCCGGGAGGAACTGGAGAAAACCCCCGCACGACAACCCACCGCCCGCCCGACGGCTTTTCGCCAGAAAAGTGTTTCGTCAAGCGGTGGCCCGGTTGCCCCGGGGAGTTTCTCCAGCCCCTCCCTATTGCTCGATCTCCACCTGCTCCGGCCGCTCCTTCGCCATCACCTCGAGCTTCTGCGCCACCGGGCAGTACGGCACCATCTCCATTACGGTCTTCTTGGCGTGAATCTTCCGGCATTTCACGCCCTCATACTCGCAATCCACCTGGCCCCGATAGATCGACTCCAGCGCGATCGCCAGCACCGTGAAGTCCTTGTCGTCCGCCTTCGCCTCCCTCACCACCTCCCGCACCACCACGCGCGCACGCTCCGGCGCGACGTTCTTCGCCTCCACCTCGCGCCCCACCAGCACACCCGCCCCGAGCGCCAGCGCGATCGCCGCCGCCACCGCCGGCACCTGCCACCGCATCGCACGCCGCGGCGCAGGCATCGCCTCCAGCACCCGGTCCCTCAGCCCGGCCGGAGCCTCCAGCCGCGAAGCCCGCAGCGCGTCCAGGAATCCGAACTCCTCGCGGCAGGCCGGGCACTCCGCTACGTGCCCCTTCATCGCCCCGTCCACCGCGTCCCCGCCCCACACCCGCTTCTTCAGCTCTTCACACCGCATATCCGGACCTCGAAAATTGCTCCTTCAGCAACTGCCGCCCGCGTGCCACGCGGGAACCCACGGTGCCGACCTCGCAGCCCATCACCTCCGCCGCCTCCTGGTATGACATCTCGATCCCGTCGCAGAGCCAGACCGCCTCGCGGTATTCGTCCGGAATGGCGCGCAGCGCGACTTCCACCGCCTCCCGCGCGCCCACGTCCGTCCCCGGCGCGGCCTCCCGCTCCAGGTCTCCGATCCCGACCTCCTTGCGCACCTTGCGGCGCCTCATGAGGTCGAACGCCTCGTTCCTCGCGATCGTGAGGAGCCACGCCGTGAACGACCTCGCGGGGTCGAACCGCTTCCCGCCCAGCAGCGCCACGAACGTCTCCTGCGTCACGTCTTCGGCGGCCGTCCGGTCGCCGGTCAGGCGCACCGCGTACCCGAACACGGAGGACGAGTGCCGGTCGTACAGCGTCGCGAATGCCGCCCGGTCGCCTTTCAGAGCTCGCACGAGCAGCGTGCCGTCCTCGCTCATCCGGCCTCCGGGAGATGGGGGAGCGCCCCGGGGGGCGGGGCGCTCCTGATCCACCCATCCTACAGCATTTGCGATTCGGGACGGCGCGGCGGCCGGGGCCCCGGCCCCCCTCACGGGGGACGTCGCCGCACGCCCTGGCAATCCCGGTTCGCAGACGCTGAACGGCATCCTGTTCCTCGCATCGGAAGGGGCGACGGCTGAGTCAGCAGCCGCCGCCCCGTTTCGCTTGCAGCCCTTTCACTCACTTGCGGGGAAGGGCCCCTACTTCGTGTGTTCCTTCTCCTGAGCCTCGTACTTCTCGAGAGACGTCGCCTTCATCTCGTCCACGCAGACTTCGCAGAGCTTCCCGGTCAGAAACGTGCACTTCACTTCGGTCGTCTTCCCGTTCGCCGCCTTGACCTGGTGTTTCACGTTCTGACCCATGTTTCCGAAGCGGGCGTTGATTTTCTCCTTGAGGACCGGGGCGAACACGCCGTCCATGAGCTTCTGGCAGTCGGCGCAGTCCTTCGCTTTGCACGCGCCGGACAGGTGCGCGCTGGGCTCCGCCTTGGACTTCTCCTTCACGGCCGCCGCGACGCGCGCGCGGAGGGCGGTCAGGGCCTCGCCGCCCTTGTCGCAGAAGCTGCGGCACTGGCCCGAGCAGTCTCCGGCCTGGGGGCACATGATGGTGGCCATCGGACACTTGTGGGACTTCTTCTCTTCCGCCACGAGCGCTGCGCCCGCGACGAGGAAGGCTCCGAACACGCCCAGCGTCGTCAGCCTCATTCCCGTCCTCCTCGATAACTTGGTTGGGCCGGTCGTCGAATTTGCCGGCTTCAGGAGGGTTACGGGGAGGGAGGCGCGGATCTTCCCGGGAAGTCGGGAAATCGGGTCGGAACGGGGCCTTGTTAGGAAGCCCCCGGCCGCGGGTCAGGCTTCGAAGCGTCGTTCACCCGCCGGATGCCGGCGCCGAGGCCGTTCAGCTTCTCCTCGATCCGTTCGTAGCCGCGGTCGATGTGGTGGATGTCCCGGATCTCGGTTTCGCCCCATGCCGCGCAGCCGGCGATGACGAGCGCCGCGGAGGCCCGGAGATCGCTCGCGCGCACGGGCGCCCCCACGATGTGCGGGACTCCGTGCACCACGACCGTCGCGCCGCTCTTGCGGAGTTCCGCGCCCATGCGGAGGAGTTCGGAGACGTGCATGAAGCGGTCGGGGTAGATCTTCTCGGTGACGACGGAGATGCCGTCGGCGACGCAGAGGGCGGCCATGAACTGGGCCTGGAGGTCGGTGGGGAATCCGGGGTAGGGAAGGGTGGTGAGGTCCACGGGGCGGAGCGGGTGGTCGGGATGGGCGGCGCGGACCGAGTTCTTCCCGAGCTCCACGCGCATTCCCGTTTCGCGGAGCACGTGGATCGCGGCGCGCAGATGGTCGCCCCGCGCGCCGTCGACCGTCACGTCGCCGCGCGTGATCGCCGCGGCCGCCAGGAAGGTCCCGGCCTCGATGCGGTCCGGGATGATCGTGTGCTCCGCGCCGCGCAGCGTCTTCACGCCGTGGATCGTGAGCCGAGGCGACCCGATCCCCTCGATGCGCGCCCCCATCCGCACCAGGAGGTCCGCCAGGTCCACGACCTCCGGCTCGCACGCCGCGCTCTCGATCACGGTCGTTCCGTTCGCGTAGACGGCGGCCATCATCACGTTCGCCGTTCCCGTGACGCTCGATCCGAAAGGACCGCCGAGGAAAATCTCGGCCCCCGTGAGCCCCGACGGCGGCACCTCCGCCACGAGGTCCCCACGGTCGAGCGACATCCGCGCGCCCAGCTGCTGCAGCCCCTTCTCGTGCAGGTCGATCGGCCGCACGCCGATCACGCAGCCGCCGGGGATCGGAACGCGCGCCGTCTTGCGTCGGCCGACGAGCGGCCCCAGCACACACACCGAGGCCCGCATCCGCGATACCAGCTCGTAAGAGGCCCGCGAATTCGACTCGTCCCGGACCTCGATCTCGATCGCGCCGTCCGGCCGCCGGTCCACGCGGCAGCCCAGCTCGCGCAGGATCGAGAGCAGAATCTCCACGTCGGAGAGGCTGGGGACGTTCCGGATGACGCTCGTCCCCTCGGCCAGAAGACAGGCCGCGAGGATCGGCAGCGCCGCGTTCTTCGATCCGCTGGCGGAAACGCGGCCCGTGAGCCGCTTCCCGCCTTCGATCACGAGTTTTTCCATCGGCGCGCGAGGACCACCCGATCGAGACCCTGGAAATCCTGCAGGACCCGGATGCTATCAAAGGACCGCGCGGCTTCAAACGAATCCGCCACGGACTTCGCCTGCGAGGGCGCAAGCTCGACGGCGATCAGGCCGGCGGGCCACAGAAGCGCCGCCGCCTCGCCGGCGATCCGCGACAGGATCTCCGTCCCCTCGGGTCCCGCGATCAGCGCGCGGCGTGGCTCCCAGTCCCGCACCTCCGGCTGCAGCCCCGCGAATTCCCCTTCGGCGATGTATGGCGGGTTCACCGTGATGAAATGGAACGGCCGCACGAACGGCCGGAACAGGTCCGCGCGCACCCACTGCACCTCGAGCTCCAGCCTCCGCGCGTTTTCCCGCGCCAGCTTCAGCGCGTCCTGCGACACGTCCGACCCCGTCACCTCCAGCGCCCCCCAGCCCTTCTTCAGCGCCAGCGCCACCGCGCCGCTTCCCGTGCACGCGTCCAGCGCCCGCGCAGGCCCGTCCGTTTTCTCCGCAAGCACCGCTTCCACCAGCATCTCCGTCTCCGGCCGCGGCACGAGCGCCCGCCGATCGATCTCCAGCCGCAGGCCGGAAAATTCGACGGTGCCGGTGACGTACTGGAGGGGCTCGCGTTTCTCGCGCCGCGCGACGAGCGCGTCGAATTTCTTCTTGAGTCCCGCCGCCAGGTTCTCGCCGCCCTTCGCGATCAGGTCGAGCTGAGACCACGCGAGCACGCGTCCCATCAGGCGCTGGGCGTCGAGCGAGGCGTCGGGGACCCCCGCCTTCTCGAGCTTCTTCGCCGCCTTCGCCATCGCGTCGCTGACGTTCATCGTCTCATTTCGCCGAGGCCAGCGCCTTGACCCGCGCCTCGCGGTCCGCGTCGAGAAGCGCCTTGATCACCTCGTCGAGGTCGCCGTTCAGCATCACGAGCTCCAGGTTGTGCACGGAAAAACCGATCCGGTGGTCCGTGATGCGGTTCTGCGGGTAGTTGTACGTGCGGATCTTCTCGCTCCGGTCGCCCGTCCCGATCTGGCTCCGCCGCAGATTGTCGCGCGCCGACTTCATCGAGTTCGCCTGCATGTCGTAAAGCCGCGCGCGCAGCAGCTTGTACGCCAGCTCGCGGTTCTGGTGCTGCGACCGCTCCACCTGGCAGCGAATCTGGATCCCCGTCGGCTTGTGCAGCAGCAGCACGCAGCTCGACGTCTTGTTCACCGCCTGCCCGCCCGGCCCGCCCGACCGCGTGAACTGCATCTCGACGTCCGCCGGATTGATCACCACGTCCACATCCTCGGCTTCGGGAAGCACCGCCACCGTCGCCGTCGACGTGTGAATCCGCCCCTGCGCCTCCGTCTCCGGCACCCGCTGCACCCGGTGCGTCCCGCTCTCGTACCTCAGGTACTTGAAAACGTCCGGTCCCTCCACGCGGAACGAAATCGCCTTGTACCCCCCCATCCCGCTCTCGCTCGCGTCCATCACCTCCACCTTCCACCCGCGCTTCTCCGCATACTTCGTGTACACCCGCGCCAGGTCCCCCACGAACAGCGCCGCCTCCTCGCCCCCCGGCCCCGGCCGGATCTCCACGATCGCGTTCTTGTGACTGTCCTCGTCCTCCGTCAGATAGTCGTCCTCGATCTCCTTCATCAGCGCTTCCATCCCCGCCTTCGCCCCGTCCAGCTCCTTCTGCGCCTCCTCGCGCATCCCGGGGTCGGGGTCGGTGAGAAGGGGCTTTGTGTCCTCGATGGCCTTGTGAAGGGCTTCGAGCCGGCGCGCGCGGCCGTGGTCGCGCATCAGGCCGCCGCGCTCCTTCATCAGGGCGGAATATTTCGCGCTGTTCCCGATGACCGCAGGGTCCTGGATGAGGCGCTCGATCTCGTCGAAGCGCGCCGCGTTGTCCCTGAGCTTGCGGAGGATGGCGTCCATGGGTCTTCCTGCTTAACGGGGAAGGGGGGCGGAGCGATCAAAAAAAGAGGCCGGTCCCGGGTGCGGGACCGGCCTCGTCGGTGACGACTCTACGCCTGGGGCTTCTCGCCCTCCGCCGGGGGAGCCGCGTCGCCGCTTCGGGCCTCCTCCGCCGTCGCCTGCTGCTCCGCCTGCGCCGCCTTGGCCGCGGCGACCGACTGCTGCCGCGCCACCCAGGCCTCGCGCTCCGCCTGCTTCTTCCTGCGGTCCTCCTCCTTCTTCCTGCGCTCCTCCTCGATCCGGCGCGCCTGTTCCGCCAGCTTCGCCTTCTTCTCGTCGTCCTCCTTCTTGCGCTTCTCGGCGACGACGTCGCGGACCTTGTCGTACTTGCGCTGGAACTTCTCGACCATGCCCGCGGTGTCGACGAACTTCTGCTTGCCCGTGTAGAACGGGTGGCACTTCGAGCAGATTTCGA
Organism: Planctomycetota bacterium; assembly: GCA_016190145.1. Taxonomy (GTDB): domain Bacteria; phylum Planctomycetota; class MHYJ01; order WSZJ01; family WSZJ01; genus WSZJ01. The sequence goes on from JACPRD010000041.1 coordinate 18,420, forward strand.
CCGCGATGCGTTCGCGCGTCGAGCGCGTCTTGAACGTCTCGCCGCAGCCGCAGACGACGGTGCATTCGATGTACTTCGGGTGGATCTTCTCTTTCATGACGGTCTCCGGAGAGTCGATTTGGAAGCGAAGCACTCTATCGACCTGCGGTCGGGGAGTCAATGCCCGCGTCCCGCCTAACGGCCATGGAGAAAGATCGCGGGTCTTCCGAACAGCGTCACAGCCAGCCCTGCGAACACGAGCACCAGGCCGAGACCGTCCGTCCAGCGCGGCCATTCCCTGAGCACGAAGATCGAGAATCCGACGAAAACCGTGATCGAGATCGCTTCCTGAATCAACTTCAGCTGCGGCGCCGTGAACTGGCCGTGCCCCCAGCGGTTCGCGGGGACCTGAAGCGCGTATTCCGGAAGCGCGATGAGCCACGAGACGAAGATGACGGCGAGGATCGGGGCGCCCTTGAACTTCAGGTGTCCATACCAGGCGGTTGTCATGAACAGGTTGGAAGCGCACAGCAGCAGGACGGTCTTCATCGATTTCCCCAGCCTAATGGACTCGCCGGCGGCCTACGTCCCTTCTCCCGCCGATCTTCCCCGGACCGTGAGCCGGTGGTCGATCCGGACGTAGTTATTCTCCCACGTCTTGTCGTGGCGCCCGATCATGTCGAAATCGCCGTTCAGCGCCGTGAAGCTGGCCACGCAGGTTCCCAGCACGAGGTCCGCGACTCCTTTCAGGACTCCGCCCACGACGTTGGCCACGTCGCCGATCGCCTGGAGGACCGCCCCTGACGCCGCCGCATGCGCGCCCGTGGCGGCGATCGCCGCCGTGAGCGATTTCGTCGCGTCCTTGTAGTCGCGCGAGCCGGTGGCCGCCTGGAGGGCCTTCCCGAAATCTCTCACGCCGGCGCGGCTCTTGATCACCGCGGTATAGGTATGGAGGGCCTGGGGAAACCGTCCGCCCGGGCCGACGACGCAGGAATAAGGGGCGTAGTCGACGGCGAGGTGTTGTTCGTCGTCCACGTTCGAGAATCCCTCGAGCTTGAGGCCGCGGAGCTCCTTGTCGGCTTCCGACTGCACGAACGCGAGGAAATACAGGTCGGAGTAGCGGATGACGGGCCAGATCCAGGTCGTGCCGTTGTCCTTCACGTGGATGCCGGTGATCCGGTACTCGAGCCCGGTGGTTTTCGCGCTGTGCGGCACCAGCGGGCCCAGGGGCTCGCCGGCCGAGGCGACGCGGGCTATGCGCTCGCCGAAATCCGGGGAACGGGTCGAAGCCAGGCCCTGCGGAAAGAAATCGAGCATGGGGAGCTCCAGTGGAAGAGTCCGGGGATTCTATGCGCGGCCCGCGTCCCTGGGAAGCGCGGCAGATGATTCACAATTCCGCGGACTTCGTGTTAGCTTTCCCCGGACCGGGAAACCGGAACGGGAGGAAACATGGTTACGGCGAAGCAGGTCAAGGCGAAGGCGGGGGACGTCCTGCTCCTGGTCGGCACCACGAAGGGGGCGTTCGTCCTGAGATCCGACGGCGCGCGGAAGTCCTGGGACGTGGGCGGCCCCTGGTTCCCGGGCCATTCCATTTACGCGCTGGCGTTCGACGGCCGGGCCGGCCGACGCCGGCTCTGGGCGGGGGCCCAGAGCGGACATTTCGGCGCCGTCCTCTCCTGGTCCGACGACTTCGGAAAATCCTGGACCTCGCCGGAGACGGCCAACGTCCGGTTTCCCGACGGCTCCGGCGTCTCCCTCAAACAGATCTGGCAGATCCTGCCCGGGCGCGACGCCGAGCCGGACACGCTCTACTGCGGGGTCGAGCCGGCGGCGCTGTTCGTGTCGCGCGACGCGGGAGAATCGTGGGATCTCGAGCGCGGGCTGTTCGAGCACCCGCACCGGCCGAAATGGGAGGCCGGCGGGGGCGGGCTGTGCCTGCACACGGTGGTGCCGGACCGGCGGGATCCGAATCGTCTGTTCATCGCCGTCTCCACCGGAGGCATCTACCGCACGGACGACGGCGGCCGCTCGTGGGCGCCGCGCAACAAGGGCATCCGCGTGACGTTTCTTCCGGAACCCGAGCCCGAATACGGGCAGTGAGTGCACAAGGCCGTCCAGCACCCGGCGGCGCCGGGTCGCATCTACATGCAGCACCACGGCGGCGTCTACCGGAGCGACGACGGCGGCGGCCTGTGGAGGAACATCGGCAAGGGCCTGCCGTCGGACTTCGGTTTCGCCCTCACGGTGGACCCTCACGACGGCGACACGGCCTACGTCCTTCCGCTCGAGTCGGACGGCTTCCGGTGCACCCCGGAGGGAAAGCTCCGCGTCTACAGGACGACGAACGGAGGGAAGTCGTGGAAGGCGCTGGCGAAAGGGCTTCCGCAGCAGAACGCGCTCGAGACGGTGCTGCGGGACGCGATGGACAGCGACACGTGCGATCCGGCGGGAGTGTATTTCGGCACGAAGAGCGGGAAGCTGTACGGCTCGCGGGACCGCGGGGACTCGTGGCGGGAACTGCTGTCGGGGTTGCCGCCGATCTGCTGCGTGAAGGCCGCCGTGGTGCCCGGAGGCGGGAAGGTGAAGGCGAAGCCTGCGGCAAGGGGGAAGCGGCGCTGATGCCCCTCGTGTTCCACATTCCCGGATACCTTCGCGCCTTCACCGGCGGCCAGTCCCGCATCGAAATCCAGGCTTCCGCCACCAACGTGGGGGAAGCGCTGGACGCTCTGGGGGCGCTGTATCCCGGCGTCTGCGACCGCGTCCTGCTCGAGGAGGGGCGGGTGCGGCCCCACGTGAACGTCTTCGTCGGAAAGGACAGCATCCGGTTCACGGGCGGCCTCGGCACGCCCGTCTGGGACGGCAACGAAATCACGATCCTCCCCGCGGTCTCCGGCGGCGCCTCTTCCACGTAACGTCGAATTGTCACAGTCCCCCGGCTGTGGCAGACTGGGGCGCGCCGCCCCGGAAGGCCGGACGGCACGTCCCCGCCCCCACGGATTGACTCGGAGCCCGAAGTGGCCGCCCCGGATATCCGATCGACCACCTCGATCCGCTTTCTTGCGGAGCCGGCGTCCACGCCGGCCCTGAAGCCGCCGCCCGCCCCGTTGGGCTGGGGGATCGCGGGAGTTCTCCTCACGCTCGCGGTCGCCGGGGCGATGGAGGGCATTCACCAGTTCCTCGCTCCGATCCCCCACCGGATGTGGGCCTGCCTCCTTCCGGTCGTCTGGGCCTCGTTCGCGGCCGGGCTGCGCCCGGGGTCGATGGCCGCGGCGGTCGCGGTTCTCTACGGCGCCTGGGCCTACGGCGAGCCCGGTTTCTCCGCCCCCAACCTCGCCCGGTTCGGCGCCGGCGCCCTGACGATCGGCGGCACGGCCGTGCTCGTCGGGCTGCTCCGCCGCCGCGTGGAGCGCGCCGCGGCCGCGATCGCGACGGCGGACGCAGCGCGCCGCCATGTCGAGATCCTGCAGGAACTCGACGCCGTGGTCTGGGAAGCGGATGCGAGGTCCCTGGCGTTCTCGTTCGTCAACCGGCGCACCGAGGACATCCTGGGCCTGACGCCGGAAGAATGGCTCCGGCGGTTTCCCGCCTGGGGCAGACACATCCACGAGGAAGACCGCGACAGGGCCCTCGCTCTCTGCCGCGGCGACTCGTCGCAGGGAATGGACTTCGCCCTGGACTACCGCTGCGTGAACGACCGCGGTGAAACGGTCTGGGTCCGCGACTCCGTCCGGACGCTTCCCGGCCCCGACGGCCGCCCCGCCCAGCTGCGCGGGATCATGCTCGACGTCACCGAGCGGAAACTGTCCGAGGTCGCCCTGCAGGAGGCGCAGGCGAGGCTCGCCCTGGTCTCCCGCGTGGCCGAGCAGTCGCACGGCAGGTCGACGGCGGAAATCGTCGCGGTAGCGCTCGAGGAACTGGGCGAATACCTGAGGGGATACCCCGTATCATTCTCCCGCCTCGAAACCGGCGGGCGGATCGTCGTCGAGCGGTCGCTCGAACCCGCGGCCGTCCCGTGCGCCGGCGGATTTTCGGGCGACGTCTCCCCGGCGGCCGCGTGGATCGGGTGCCTCCGCGAGGGCCGCCCCGCCATCATCGCCGACGCGGCCCGCGACCCGCGCGCCGCCGCGCTCCGCCCCTACCTCGCCGCCGGCGGACGAGCCGCCTCCCTCGACGTCCCCCTCCGCCACCCGGAAGGAGGCACCGGAATCCTCTCCGCCGGCTCCGTCGAACCCCACGATTGGAGCGACCATGAAGTCGCGGGCATCGAGGAACTCGCCCGCTGGATGGAAACGGCCCTGAGCGAAGCGCGCGCCGAGGAAGAGCGCCGGACGGCCCAGAAAGCCCTGGCCGAGAGCCAGGCCGTCCTCTACGACCTCTTCGAAAACATCAACGACCTCATCCAGCAGGCCTCGCCCGACGGCCGCCTCCTCTACGTGAACCGGGCCTGGCGCGAAACCCTCGGCTACTCCGTGAACGAACTGCGCGAGCTCCGCGTGGGCGACATCCTGCACACGTCGTGCCGGGAACGCGTGCAGGCGATGTTCGCCCGCGCCCTCACCGGGGAAACGGTGCGCGGCGAGGCCGTCCTCGTCGGAAAGAGCGGCCGCGCGATCACCGTCGAAGGCCACCTGAACGCGCGCATCAAGGACGGCGTCCCACAGTTCACGCGCGCCATCTTCCGCGACGTCTCGGAACGGAAGGTCGCGGAAATCACCCTCAAGCGCAGCGAAGAACACTTCCGATCCCTCATCGAAAACGCGCACGACCTGATCACGGTCCTCGCGGACGACGGCATGATCCGCTACCAGAGCGCCTCCGCCGCGCACGTCCTCGGCCTCGCTCCCGAGGCCATGGTCGGAGAAAGCCTCTTCGAGTTCGTCCATCCCGACGACGTCGCGGCCGCCGAGGCGGCTCTCGAGCTCGCCCTCCGGGACCCCGGCGTCGCGCAGAAGGCGGAATTGCGGCTGCGCCGGAAGGACGGCACCTGGCGCGTCGTGGAAGCGATCGGGACCGCGATGCTCGAGGAGAGCGGGCTGCGGAAGATCATCGTGAACTCGCGCGACATCACCGAGCGCAACGAGGCGGAGGCCGCCCTCAAGACGAGCGAGGACGCGCTGAGACAGTCGCTGAAAATGGAGGCGGTGGGGCGGCTTGCCGGGGGAGTGGCTCACGATTTCTAAAATCTGCTCACTGTGGTGATGAGCTACAGCGAGCTCCTGATCGAAAC
>JACPRD010000040.1 GCA_016190145.1 Planctomycetota bacterium
CTCCTGAGGTGGATCTCGATGAGCTGATCCCATCGTCCGAAGCCGGGGGCATCCGATGAGCCGAACCGCAGAGTCTGAGAAACAGTCGCGGGACGGCCCGAGCGGCCGGCCTGCACCGCGCGTCGAGGGACCCCGACTCGACTGCCAGCCTGAAACGCGCGGTGCAGGACGTGACGCGAGGGGCGGCACGCGACTGTTTCTCAGACTCTGAGTTCGGGAGTGCTGCTCCAGGAATCCGGCCTGCCGTTGGACCCTCCCGGGCGAAATCCCAGAGGATCGTGAGAATCTGCACGATTGCGGTTGACACTCCCCCTGCCTTGTCCGATAATCCCCTTCAGTTACGCCGTTCGCGAAAGGGGGTGAAGAGGTCCCGCGAAGGGAAGAGCTGAGCGCATCGACGCGCTGCTGGCGAGAGATGACGACGTGACGATCTCATCACATATATTCATCCTCAACGAGTCCGAACCGAGCACCCCTCGCCCCGCTGAACGTCGTGTCCCCCGAAAGGGGAGCCTCGCGCAGCCCTGAACCCGGAGCGCCGCCATGGGCGCCGAAGGGAACGGACGCGCGCTCTTCCAGAAGGACCGGAAGGACTTTTCACCGTCAGCCGCCGTGTGCACGTGAAAAGTGGGGTCTCCTTTTTCCTACTCCATCAAGGACACGAAACCATGCGCAAAAAGGGCTTCACGCTCATCGAACTGCTCGTCGTTATCGCCATCATCGGCATCCTCGCCGCCCTCCTGCTGCCCGCTCTCGCCGCCGCTCGTAAGTCGAGCCGCAAGACGGACTGCAAGAACTCGCTGAAGCAGATCGGCGTGTACTTCGCGCTGTACGAGTCGAAGTACAAGAGCTATCCGCCTCCGGGCGGGCCGAACTGGTTCTCGAACCTGTGGCGCTCCGACATGGCCTCCGACGGTAACCTCTTCCGCTGCGCTGTCATGGGCAAGAGCGTCAGCGCTCCCCGCACGGACTACCGCGGCCTGACGGCTGGCGGTACGTACACCAACCCCGCGGGCGGAACTTTCACCTGGACGACCCCTCCGGGGATCACGGATCAGGCGCCGCCTGACATGCCGATGGCGTCGGATGCGACCACGAACCACGGGACGAACGAGGACATCAACATCCTCTTCTTCCAGGGTCGCGTGGACGTGTTCGGCAACAGCTCCCCGTTCTGGACGGTGGGCTACTTCATGCCTGGCGGCTGGGCTGCGCCGGTCGGCACGAAGTAAAACGGCGATCGAAATCGACGGCCCCCGGGGCGACCCGGGGGTCGTTTTTTTTGGTCCGGGAGCGTGAGAAGACTTCAATCTCCGGAGCGGACGGACACGGAGGGCGGCGCCGGATCGGGCCCCGCTCCCGCGCCGATGTCGCGTCTCCGGCGCGCCGCCGTCCCCGCTGCGATCTTCGCCGCCGCCTTCGGAGTCAGGGCGGCGGTGTCCACGGAGGCCTGGCGCCGCATTCCGTTTCTGCGCTGGCCCGTGATCGACGGAGCGGACTACGCCGATCGCGCGAGGGGAGTTGCGGCCGGCGCGTTCTGGTCCCAGAACATGGAAATCCATCCCCCGCTCTACGGGTGGCTGCTGGGAATGGAGTACGCGGTGTTCGGCGATGGAACGATCTGGCCGTTCATGGTGCAGGCGCTGCTGGGGGCGGCGGCGTGCGTGCTGCTCTGGAAGTGGACCTGCGGGCTGGCGGGGGAGAGAGTCGCGGCGGTCGCGGGGGCGCTCGCGGCGTTCGCGTGGCCGCTCGTGCACCAGGAAGTCCAGGTCTCGGCCGCGGGCCTCGCGACTTTCCTCGTCGCGGCGGCGCTCGCGGCGGGAGCGTGGGCGGAACGAGGGCATCCCTTCCGCATGGCCGCCCCCGGCGTCCTCGTCGGTCTCGCCGGGATCGCGCACGGGATGGCGCTGGCGTTCGTCCTCGTCCTCGCCCTGCCGCTGCTTCAGCGGACACGCCGCGCCGCCGCCGCCTGCGCCATCGGGCTCGCGCTCGCGGCCGTCCCGCCGCTCATGGTGTGCGCCCACAACGCCGGCGTCGACGACGGCGCCTACGCGCTTCAGGCCAACGTCGGCCTCAATGCCTGGATCGGGAATGGGGAAGGGGCGAACGGGTATCCGAACGTGCCGCAGGGCGAGAGGTATGACGCGCTGGTGAACGAGGCGTACCTGGCGGACGCGCTCACCGCGGCGGAGCACGACCGGTTCTTCCGCCGCAAGACACTCTCCTGGATGTTCGCGCATCCGCTGCGCTGGCTCGGGCTCGTGGGGCGGAAACTCGCTGCGACCTGGAGCGCGGAGCAGGTTGACAGCTCGATGGACTCCGGGATCTTCGAAGACCGCCTCGCGCTCGACGCGCTGGCGTTCGTGCGCTGGGGCTGGCTCGCGGGGCTCGCGGTGCCGGGCGCGATCCTCCTCTGGAGACGGTCGCCGCGCCGCCTCGCCTGGCTAGCCGCCGTGCTCGCGGCGACGATTCCCCTCGCCCTGCTCGTCACCTCCGCCCGCTACCGCGCCCCGCTCGCGCTTCCACTTATCGCCGCCGCTGCCGTGGCGCTCGAGGCCGCGTGGACGGGGCGGCGCCGGCTGGCCTCGCGCGCGGGAGCCGCGCTCGCGGGCGCGGCGGTGGCCGGCGCGGCGCTTTCGTATGCGAATCTCACGGGGGTCGCGAGCGGCGACTATTTCGCGGGGGACCGGCAGCTGGGCAGTTCATACGCGCGGGGGCAGGACTGGGCGCGGGCCGAGGAACATCTTCTGCGCGCCTGGCGCGCCGCGCCTTCGGACCCGGACGCGCTGCGCGCGCTCGCCGCGCTGTACTTCGTGCAGGGGCGACGGGAGGAGGCGCTGAAGTGGGCGCGGGCGGCGCTGGACGCGGGGCCGGCGTCCCTGCAGACGCTCGTTCAGGGAACGGCGATTCTCGCGGCCGGGCGGCGGGAGGAGGAGATCGACGCGGCCTGGGCCCGGGCCGTCGCGCTCAGCCCGCGGGACGCCAGGTTCTACGCGCGATGGGGCGAATTCAAGCTCGGGGCGGGCCGGTACGCGGAGGCCGCGGAACTGCTGCAGAAGTCGATCGCGCTTCAGCCCCGCAGCCGCACCGTCCAGGCCAACTGCGGCGGGGCTTTCCTGGCGCTCCGGCGCTGGCCGGAGGCCGAGGCCAGGTACCGGGCGGTGCTGGACGCCGACCCGTTCCACGCCGAGGCGAACTACGGAATGGCCGTCGCGCGGGCGGAACAGGGCGACCCGCAGGGCGCGATCCGGTACGCCCGGGAGGCCGCGGAAAGCGGACATCCCGACGCCCCCGCCCTGCTCCTCCGGCTTGGCTCGCCGCCGTAGGCATCCTTGACTTGCCGGGACCCCAGCGGATACCATTCCGGCTTAAGTCAGAGGGGGTTTACCCGCACTTTCATAGGAGAGGTCCGCATGAACCTCAGTTCCCGGATCATCCTGCGCGCTCTCGCCGTCCTCCTGTGCGCGAGCGTCGCCGGCGCCGACGTCAAGAAGCGGTGGGAACTCGATTTCAAGCACGACCGACCGGAGCACTATACGTTCACTTCCCCTCTCGGGAATGCCTCGAACTTCTGGTACATCACCTACACCGTCACGAACAACACGCCGCAGGCCTGCCCGCAGTACGTCGACATCGCCCTCCGCGTGGACACGCGGAACTACCAGCAGCCGGGGTTCTATCCGGTCGAGGAAGCGGCGATCATCGCGCACGCCGACGGGCTCGAGGGGTACTCGGTGGGGATCCAGAAGGAGATCATCGAGGACTTCAAGAAGCGGCGGAAGTACCTGACGAAATCGGATCTCCGGGCGATACCGGTCCTCCAGCCCGGCGAGAGCATCCACTGCCTGGCGATGTTCGAGGACAAGCAGTACCGCTACAACGACGTCGAGGTGCTGGTGAGCGGGCTGGTCGACCCCGTGACGTACAAGGTGGCGAAGGAAGCGGGGGACTACACGTCGAAGAGCCCGATTCACCTGCGCTACGAGAACCGCGTTTTCCGGCTGACGTACACGCGTGAAGGCGACCAGTTCCGCTCCTTCCAGCGCGGGCTGACGCTGCAGAAGCACGACTGGATCGTGGTGGGCGTGAATCCGGCGGTGACGAAGGAGGACGTGGCGGAGCTGACGGCGGCGCTGACGAACAAGGACGAGCTGGTGCGGCGGATCGCGCTTCAGCTCCTCGCCCGGTACACGACGGCCGCCCGCAAGGACATCGACATTCTGGGGCAGGACGTGATGGCGAAGAAGATCGATCCGCTGACGGCGGCGAAGGAAGCGATCGCGGCGCTGGGCGGGATCGACGGATTGAAGGCGAAGTCTCCGGCGCTCTTTTCGAGCATGGAGACCGCGCTGATCGAGCGGATTCCGCCGATCGACCAGGAGTTGCTGGACCTGAAGCTGGGCGGTGCCGAGCTGAACAGCGACGAGATCAAGAATCTGGCCGACAAGCTGAAGGTCGCGATCGTGAAGGCGCAGGAGAACAAGTGCCCGACGCCGGGGACCTCGGTGGCGGTGCTGACGCGCGAGGCGCCGTCGAGCCAGAACATCTACGACTGGGTGTGCGGCTACAAGGACCCGAGCACGGGGATCCTGTACCACGGCATTCAGCAGTGGAAGGAGTTCATCTCGGACGTGATGTCCAGCGACCAGCAGGGCGGGTTCAACTTTGTCGAGTCGCTGTTCGAGTCGCTGCATTCGGACGATCCGACGGTCCGCGACGTGGCGATCTCGGTGCTCAAGGACATCATCACGGACGACCGGATGATCTTCGACGTGAAGGCGTTCGACGTGGCGAAGCCGCTGGACGAGCAGGAAGCGGGGGTGAAGGACGCCGTCCGCCGCTGGCACGAGTGGTGGAGCCGGCACCGCGACAGCTGCTACTGGAATTCGAACACGAACTCGTTCGAACCGATCCCGAGGAAATAGACGAGGCCGGAATGACGAAACCCCGCCGATGAGGCGGGGTTTTTTTGTGCCCTGCCTTTCCGTGTGGGGAAACAAAAAAGGCCGCGCCCCCTCTCGGAGACGCGGCCTCGTATCCTTCCGTCTACTTCTCCGTCTTCTCCACGACCTCCGCCGACGCGAGCTGCATCGACAGCTTTCCGTCCTTCTCGACCAGGACGCCCGCGACCTTCGCGGTCGCCTTCCCGTCCTGCAGCGCCGCGTCGAGCTTCGAGACGACGTCTTCCGGCTTGTCGTCGTCGTCCTTCGCGGGACGATTGACGAGCTCGATCTTCTGCCCCGAGGCGGGGGTGAACCACAGGCCGGCTTCCTCGGGCTTGTCGGAGCGCGACAGCGTTCCCGCGAACGCCAGGCCGACTTCGTTCAGCGTGTACTTCTTCTTGAGCTTCCCCTGGATCTCCGAGGGGACCACCTTCGCTCCGTCCTTGAAAACGACTTCGTACTCTTCCTTGCTGATCGACTTCACCGATGAGGCGCCTTCCAGGCCCTCGAGGGACTTCGTGATGGCAGCCCCTCAGGACACGGCTCAGGTGGCGCCGCCGATCTTGAGTCTCGCGGTGAACGTCGTTTCGTCCGCGGTCGCGACGCCCGCGAGAAGGGCGAGGGCGGCCGCAAAGCCGAACCGTCTCATGCATCCTCCGGAAAAAGGGGTTGGTATAGGAAACGCCGATTATATCCGCGGCATTCCATCGCTATTACCGCTTCTCCAGATCCTCCAGCGCGCGGAGCGCGGGTTCGAACTGCGGATTCCGCGCGAGCGCCTCTTCGAAGTCCCGCCGCGCGAGCCCGTAGAATTCCCGCCGACGCGAGGGATCCGCGGCTCCCAGTTCGACGTAGCACATTCCGCGGCCGACGAGGGCGCTCAGCTGGGGGCCGGACCGGAGGGCGCGCGTGAAGGCTTCGGCGGCCTCGCGGTGCCGGCCGAGGGCCGCGAGGATCTCGCCGTGCAGCCGCTGGAAGGGACCGAAATCCGGGCGGAGCCGCACGGCTTCCGCGGCGTATCCGGCGGCTTCTTCCAGGCGGCGAATGGCTTCCTGTTCGTCCCCGCGGAGCCGGAGGTCCCACGCTTCGTCGTAGCGGACCTGGGCCAGTCCGACGAGGGGGAAGGGGTCGGCGGGCTGTCTGGCGATGGCGTCTTTCCAGTAGGCCTCGGGGTTGCTCCACGCGTAGTTCCGGAGGTGGGTGAGCAGGATTCCGACCGTGAGGAGGGCGGGGACGAGGGAGGAGCCGGCGGCGGCGGCCCAGGCGGGGCGGTTCGCGGATCGGAGCCGGCCGCTGAGGGCCGTCAGCCCCGCCGCGAGGACGAGGCAGATGCCGGCGGAGGGCAGGTAGAGGAACCGATCGGCCCGGATGGCGCCGATGGGGAAGAGCAGGTTGGAAACCGGCAGAATGGAAATCCAGAACCAGCCCAGGCCCAGGGCGAGCACCGGGCACTTGCGGCGCATGGCCACCGCGAAGGCGACCAGGGAGGCGACGAGGCCGAAGGCCGCCCAGGCCAGGACGTCGCCGTGGCGCACGGTCAGAAGATCGGGGCGCGTGTTCACCGCGTACGACGCGGAGAGCCCGATCGGGAGGAAACAGAGCCGCAGTTCGTCGAGGAGCACCCGGCCCATGACGAGGAGCCGACAGAGCGGGTCCGTTCCGGCGAGTGTGAAGAGGGCCTGTTCGACGCCGACGGCTCCGACGACGGCGCGTCGGGCGATCAGGTAGGCGAGGATGGCGGCGCCGTGAAGGGCGAGGGCGGCGGCGACGCGGGGGATGCCTCCCGGTCCCGCGCCCTCGCCGCCCGCGCGGCGGTGGTACCACTCGACGAGGAGGCAGAGGCCGGGGGCCGCGACCGCGGCTTCCTTGCAGAGGAGTCCGAGCCCGAGCACGACCGACCCGGCGAGGGACCAGAGCAGGACGCGGGGACCCGCCGCGATCCGTTGCCGCTCGTAGCATGCGACGGCGAGGATCGAGGCCAGGGCCGCCTGCAGGTCCGCGCGGCCGACCAGCCCGGTCACGGCCTCGGCGTGCACGGGGTGGACGGCGAAGAGCAGGGCACCGGCCAGGGCGACCGGGCCGGGGCCGCAGAGCATCCGCAGGAGAAGCAGCAGGGCCAGGCAGGCGGCGGCGTGCCAGAGGACGTTCATCAGGTGGAAGCCGGCGGCCGAGGCTCCGGGGCCGAGAAGCCACCGGTCGACGAGGAACGTCGCCATCAGGAGCGGGCGGTACAGGCCGGTTCTCGCTTCGGGCGGACCGTACGGGGTCCGGAACAGATCCCCGAGCCGACCGGGACCGTTCAGCAGCGGGTTGTCGCGGACGACGTGGGTGTCGTCCAGGATGAAGTCGGCCTCCAGCGCGTTTGCGTAGGTGAGGGCGACGGCGAGGCAGACGAGAACGGCCTGGACCGCGGCGGATTGCAGGCGGACCCCGGCCGGCCCCGGAGAATCGGAATCCGTCATTTCGCCGGCCCGCCGCCCGGCCAGTTGTGTCTCCGGCGCACCGTCAGCCTCATGATCTCCCGCGCGGCGGCGCGCAGGTCCCCGAGCAGCGGAAACCCGGCCGCGTAGCGCCGCAGCATACGCCAGCGGTCCGCGCGCGTCAGCAGCGGCAGGGCCGCGTTCAACTGGGCCAGCGCCTTCACCGCGTCGGCCCGGCGGACGCGCCGGAACTCGACGTCCTCAAGATCGAGGAACGCGAACCGCATGGGCCCGTCGGCCAGGATGTTGTTGGCCTTCAGATCCCGGTGGTGCGTGTCCCGGAAATGCAGGCGCCGGACCGCGGACGCCAGCGCGTCGAGAAACGGCCGCCGGTCCCGGAGCCGCGGAACGTCCTCGCGGCAGTACCGGTCGAGCGGCTTGCCCGCCGCCTCCCGCGCGAGAAACACCGACCGGCCGCGAAGCTCGGCGAGCGCCACCCCCTCCGGCGCGGGGAGGTTCCGCACCCGCATCCCGTTGGCCGCGATCCACGCCGCGCGCGCCGGCGTCCCACGAATCCAGTTGCGCAGCGCACGGAAGGGCCCCGAGGTCCGCCACTCCTTCACGTAGAAACCCCCCGCATTCGTGATCCGGCGGGCGTCGAGCGCCTTCACCGCCTTCCCTTCCCCGCATAGCGCGTCGTGCCGCGCCAGCAGCGCCCGCGCCTCCGCCAGGCTTGCAGGCCGCTTCACCAACCACAGCCCGTCCGCCTCGCGCGCGACCTGGAATCCCGAAGAGTCCTTGAGGCAGCGGCGGGTCCGGCTGGCGAGATGCGCGCGGCGGAAGGCGTCGGCGTGCCGCAGGATGCGCTCGACCCACGCATGGTCCGCGTCCGGCCGGTACGCCGCGAGCAGCCGCCGCACGTCCGTCACCGTTCCCGTCCTCGAGAGCGAGTACGCGAGCTGCCCCAGCGCCCGCTCCTCGTCCCGCGGCCCCACGGGCCCGATCCGCCCGCGGTGCACGTCGATCACCCAGACCGCGTCTCCAGCCACCAGCAGGTTCCCCAGGTGCAGATCGCGGTGCAGGTACCCCGCCCCGTGCATCCGCCTGAGAAGCGCCGCCACCGCCGGCAGCAGCTCCCGCCGGTACGCCGCTTTGAGCGGAACCGCCCCCGCCACCTCCGCCGTCGCGAGCACCGCCCCGCCCCCCGGCGCGCGCGCCCACGCGACCGGGCGCGGGACGGGAATACCGGCGGCGGACAGATGCCGGAGAGCCTTCCACTCGGATTCGGCCTGGTCGGGGCGCTTCTTGAAGAACTTGCAGAAGAGGCCGTCTCGGCGGAAGAGCGTGCGGACGGAGTTCTCCCGGACGACCGCGGCGAGGTCGGGCGGGAACCACTCGTCCTCGCTTCCGGCGAGCGCACGCGCGAGCGCTTCGGCTCCGGGCGCGACGGTCCAGTTCCAGCTCATCCGCGGCCCTTCCCGCGCGCGATCTCGCGGTAGAGCGCCACGACTTTCTCGATGTTGGCGTCGATCCCGTTCTTCTCCGCCTTCGCCCGCGCGGCGAGCCCCATCTTCGCGCGCAGCGCCGCGTCGTTCACGAGCGGCTCGAGCGCCGAAGCGAGCTGTCCCGGGTCGCGCGGGTCCTCGACGATGCGCCCGTCCGCGCCGTCGTCCACGACCTCGCTCGAGCCCGCCTGCCGCGACACGACGACGGGAATCCCGGTCGCCATCGCCTCCAGCGTCACGGTGCCGAACGCGTCGTACAGCGTCGGAAACAGCAGCACGTCCGCGCGCCCGTACTCCGCGGGCATGTCCGGCTGCGTGCCCGCGAATTCCACGCGCGCCCCGATCCCCAGCCGTGCCGCCTGCGACGCGTACCGCGCGGCACTCCCTTTCCCCACGACGCGCAGCCGCCAGTCGCCTTTCACCCGCCCCAGCGCCTCCACCGCCTGCGCCAGCCCCTTCCGCTCGAATCCGCTTCCCACGAACAGGATCCGCGCCGGTCCGGAAGCCGCGGCGCGCCGCCGCGGGTGGAATTTCTCGAGATCGGTCCCGTTGTGGATGACCAGGGCCTCCGCGAGCGGCACGCCGTGGATCCGGTGAACTTCCTCCGCCACGCGCCGCGAAATGCAGACCAGCCGCTTCCAGCAGCGCCGCCGGAACACCTCGTGCTCGAGCCGGATGAGCGCGCGGTCTTTCGGGTGGAAGAGGAACCAGAGGGGGCCCGGCGTGCGTCCTTTCGCCTGCCGCAGGTATTCCTCGTGGCAGCCGCCGCCGATGCGGAGCAGGTCCTGCGCGAAGGCGCGTCCGAATCCGTGGACGGCGTCGTAGTCGTCGAGCTTCACGAGCCGTTCGGTTTCGCGGGCGAACGTCACGTACTTCGTGTGTCCGCTCGCGAGGCCCGGGACCTCGTGAAAGGCGATCCCCGGCGTATCCCCGTCGCGCCGCCGGCACCACGCGTGGACCTCGTGCCCGCGCGCCAGCAGTCCGCGCGCGAGGTCGAACACGTACCGCTCGACGCCGCCGAGCGTTTCGCTCCACGTGTACGCGACCAGGGCGATCTTCAAGTCTCGCGCCCCAGCGCGCCGCCCGTCTTCTCCCACAGCTTGACCTGGCGTGAGAAAACGTTGAACGCGCTCGCGACCGCGATGACGAAGCCGGCGATCCCGTCGAGGAACCCGAATTTCCAGAGGTAGACCTCGAGGAACTTCCAGGGCGGCTTGAAGAGGAGGGCGAGGAAGCTGAAGCGTTTCCCGCGGTCCTGGAGTTCCGCGGAGGCGGTTTCGGAGAAGGAATTGATGGTGCGGATCTGGTGGGCGAAGTTTCTGTAGGTGAAGTGGACGATTTCGCCTTTCAGGCGGCCGACGGGTCCGTCGGCCTGGAAGTGGTCGTGAGGGTCGACGCCGTGGAATGCGCCGCGGGACTTGCGGAAGAGGCGGAGCTTGCGGTCCGGGTACCAGCCGCAGTGATTGATCCAGCGGCCGAGGTACCAGGTGTGGCGCGGAATTTCGAAGCTGGCGCACTCCGGTCTTTCGAGGAGGCGCAGGATCTCCTCGCTCAGCTCCGGGGAGACGCGCTCGTCGGCGTCGAGGCAGAAGACCCAGTCGTGAGTGCAGTGCTCGAGGCCGGCCTGCCGCTGCTCGTTGATGCCGTTCCATTTTCTCTGGACCACGGTCGCGCCCGCTTCGCGCGCGATCTCGCAGGTGCGATCCGTGGAGAAGGAATCCACGACGACGATCTCGTCGGCCCACCTGAGGGAGGCAAGGCACTCCCGGATGTGCGTCTCCTCGTTGAGCGTGATCACGAACGCGGTGATCTTCTCCCGGGTGCCCGTGCCCGTGCCCGGCCTCTCGGTGGCGGCGTCGCTCATCGCACCCACTCCTCGCACGCGGCCCACACGCGCTCGACGGGCAGGTCGCGCATGCAAGGGTGGTCGATGGGACACTCGCGCAGGAGGCAGGGCGCGCAGGGGACTTCATGGCGGACGAGGGTGAAGCGGTCGCCGAAGGGGCGCGTCGTGCGCGGGTCGGTGGGGCCGAAGACGGCGACGACGGGCGTGCCGACGGCCGCGGCGACGTGCATGGGGCCGGTGTCGTTGGTGACGAAGACGGCGCACCGGCGGATGAGCGCGGCGAGGCGGGGAATCGTGGTCTTCCCGGAGAACGACGCCGCGTCCGCGCCGATTCCCGCCGCGATGCGCTCGCCGAGCGCCGCCTCCGTCGGGCCGCCGACGACCGCGACTCGGAACCCGCGC
The DNA here is from genome assembly GCA_016190145.1 of Planctomycetota bacterium. Lineage (GTDB taxonomy): Bacteria > Planctomycetota > MHYJ01 > WSZJ01 > WSZJ01 > WSZJ01. Next base: position 11,117 of record JACPRD010000040.1, read on the forward strand.
GAGACCAGCCGCTTCCCGATCTCCTCGAACCGCTCCGGGTACCACTGCTTCGCCTTCCCGTACGTCGCGCCGGGGTTGAGCCCCGCCCACGGACCGCCGGGCAGGTGCTCCTCCGCCCACGCGAGCGCCTCCGCGGGCGGCGCGATTTCCGGCGGCGTCGCCGCCGGCACCGCCCCGAACGGACGCAGCAGCTCCAGGTAGTACGCCACGCGGTGCCCCGTCAGGAGCCGCGCGTCGCGCGCCACCGCGTCCGTCAGCACGGGCCGGCGCGCGTCGCCGGCAAACCCCACGCGGCGGGGAATGCGCGAGGCGAACGGCGCGAGGCTCGCCCGGAGCGAGCGCGGAAAGACGAACGCGATATCGAAGTTTTCTTTTCGCAGCCGCCCCACCAGCCGCACGAACGGCAGGAACCCGCCCCCGTACGCCAGCGTCTCGTCCACCGCCGGCTCGCACGCGTACAGGTCCGCCAGCGACCCCTTCGTCAGCACCGACAGCCGCGCCCCCGGCCAGCGCGACTTCATCGCCCGGATGGCGGGAAGCGTCATGACCGCGTCGCCCAGCCAGTTGACGCCCTTCACCAGAATCCGCTTCACCGCCCCCTCCCCGTCAGCGCCCACCACAGCCGGTGCCGCTTCATCTTCCCCCGGCACGCCGCCGCCGCGCGCTCGACCGCCGCCCGGTTCCGGCCGGTGTAGACCGCGAGGAACCGCAGCAGCGCGAACTCCGGTGCCGCGAGCCGCTGCTTCACCATCGAGCGATACAGCCGCGCCAGGTTGTCCAGCCGCGCCGCCTCCGGCAGCGGCCTCTTCACCTTCGATCCCGCGAGGTCAATGATCCGCACTTCCCCCGCATCCGTCACGAGGATGTTCTGGAGGTTGAGGTCGGCGTGCCAGAGGCCGGAGTCGTGCATGGCGCGGACGGCGCGGGCGACGGCGGCGGCGGGGGGGCGGGGAAGGGTGTCGCGGAGGGCGCGGGCGTTTTCGATTTTGCGCGTGACGACGGCGAGGCGCCAGGCGAGGCCGGACTTTTCGGCGCGGACGCCGACGACTTCGGCGACGCCGACGCCTTCGCGGAGGAGGTGGGCGCTGGCTTCGAGTTCATCGAGGGCGGGCTGAGGGGAAGCGTGGCGGTCGCCGAGGAGGGATCCGAGGGCGCCGCCGCGGCGGCAGCGGCGGAGGATGAGGCCGCCGGGGAGTTCGCGGACGCCGCCGCGGCCCCCCGGAAGTGCGCGCGAGGCGGATTCGAGGTCGGGCCAGGGGCGGAGGAGGAGATCCCGGAGGGCCTCGTGGCCTGGGGTGACGGAGACGCGGATGTTGCGTTTTTCGGTGGTGGAGGTCATGGCGAAGGCGGCGATTGTAGCCGGAAAGTCCGCGTGATGAAAGCGTAACTTCATGCAGCGTATAGGTTTGCGATCTTGTCATGACCAGTTTCCAGTGACCAGTGACCCGTCGCCAGTGACCAGTGGCCAGTGACCAGTGGCCCGTGGCCAGGGATTCGTGACGGGGGCGCCACCGTCCACGGCCCCCGGCCCCGCCCTCCAGGACCGGGGCGCTAGTCCCTGCCCACTGGCGACGGGTCACTGGCCACTGGCCACTGGTCACTGCTCACTGGCACCGCCTTGACTCCCCCCGCCCGCCGCCATAACCTGACCCGTATTGAGCGATCAGCCCCTCACCGGCGTCTCCTTCGACCGCATCCTCATCATCCGCCTCTCCGCCCTCGGCGACGTCATCCAGGCCCTCCACGCCTTCCATAATCTCCGAACCCGGTTCCCCCAGGCCCGTATCGCCTGGGCCGTCGAAGACCGCGTCGCCTCCGTCCTCAAGGATTACCCCGGACTCGACGAGCTCATCGTGTTCCCGCGAAAACGCCTGAAACGCGCGATCCTCCGCCCCTGGCTCTGGCCCTCCGCCATCGCCGACCTCGTGCGCCACGCGCGCCGCCTCCGCGCGTTCGGCGCCACCGTCTCCTTCGACTTCCAGGGGACCCTCAAGTCCGGCCTCCACGCCTGGGCCGCCGCCGCCCCCGCGCGCCTCGGCTTCGCCCGCTCGAAGGAACGCGCCCACAAGTTCGCCAACTTCCTCGCGCAGACTCCCGAAAAGGAACACCGCGTCGAACGCTCCCTCTCCCTCCTCCGAGCCGCAGGCATCCCCGTCGCACCCGCGCGCCCCGCATTCCCCGTCCCCCCCGCCGACCGAGCCGCCATCGAAGCCTGGATCCGCGAAAAAAACGCCCGCCCCTACGTCGTGTGCCACGTCGGCACCTCCTCGTTCGGCGCCATCAAGAAATGGCCCCGGGAAAACTGGTCCCGCCTCGCGGACCTGATCGCCGCCTCCGGCCACGCCGTCATCTTCGCCTGGGGCCCCGGCGAACGCGACGCCGCCGAAGCCGCCGCGCGCGCCACCACCAGCGGCCGCGCGTTCGCCGGCCCCGATACCTCCACCCTCTCCACACTCGTCTCCCTCATCCGCGGCGCCTCCGCCTTCGTCGGCTGCGACTCCGGCCCCCTCCACCTCGCCGCCGCCGCCGGCGCCCCCGTCGTCGCCCTCTTCGGCCCCAAAGACCCCGCCGTCTACGGGCCTTATTGCGACAACCACGTCGTGGTCTGGAAGGGCCTGGTCTGCTCCCCGTGCACGCTCCGCCACTGCCCGATCCCCGACTGCATGAACTTCATCGAGCCCGCCGAAGTCGCGCGCGCCACCGCGGAACTGATCGACCGCGTGCGCCCCAGGCCCTCGGGCGACACCCGCAAGTACGTCGGGCCGCTTCCCGCCCCTGAATCCGGAGGTCTCGCCGCTTCCTCATGACCACTCCCCGCGCCGCAGCCGTCATCCCCGCGCGCTTCGCCGCCCAGCGCCTCCCGGGAAAACCTCTTCTCGCCGAAACCGGCAAGACTCTCATCCAGCACGTCTGGGAGCAGGCGCGCCAGGCGCGGTCGCTCTCGCGCGTCATCGTCGCGACGGACGACGCGCGGATTCTGGACGCTGTGAAGGGGTTTCGCGGCGAGGCCGCGATGACGCGCGCGGACCATCCGAGCGGGACGGACCGGATTGCGGAGGTGGCGGCGGGAATTCCGGAGGAGATCATCGTCAACGTGCAGGGGGACGAGCCGGAAGTGGACCCTGCCGCGATCGACGCGCTCGTGGCGCTCGCGCGCGCGACGGACGCGCCGGTCGCGACGCTCGCATGCGAGTTCGACCGCGCGGACCCGTCGGATCCGGCGAAGGTCAAGGTGGTGCGCGACCGCGCGGGGTACGCGCTGTATTTTTCGCGCTCGCTGATTCCGCACCCGCGGGGCGAGGGCGCGAAGCCGCTGCTGCACGTGGGGATGTACGCCTACCGCCGCGAGTTCCTGCTGAAGTTCCCGACGCTCGCGCCGACGCCGCTGGAACGAGCGGAGAAGCTGGAGCAGCTTCGGGTGCTCGAGCACGGCTTCAGGATCGCGGTCGGGATCACCGGGGTCGGGCCCGGCGGCATCGACACGCCGGAAGACTACAAGGCGTTCGTGAAGAGATACGCGGATCGGTGCTACGGAGGGTCGTGAGCGAGCGAGTAGAGGTGCCTTCGCCGGAGGCGAAGGGGCAGGGGTCAGGCGTTAGTTGTGAGGGGTGAGGCAGGACTGGAATGAGGAATCAGGATTTGGCTGGATGCGCGGTTCGAAGGGCTGGGGGGGATCGAGGGTGACCTGGTATCCGGAACTGGGAACCCGCACCATGGTCGCGGCGGGCGAGCATGTGCGCGCCGTGGGATGGCTTGCCGCGGGACAGCCTTACACGCGGGGAGCCGCCTCACCGGAATTCGTGGCGGCGCTTCGACAATTCGTCGCCGGATGGCGGGTTTCCGGGAACTGTCTGGGGCTTCCGCTCGCCGCGGGGCCTCACGCATGCGAGTTCTGCGGCCAGTTCCTGGCTGCCGGTAACTTTGGCGTACCTTCGGGTGAAGTTCTCTACGTGGCTCCGGAGATGGTCCTGCACTATGTCCAGGTCCACGAGTACCTGCCGCCTTCTGAGTTCATATCAGCCGTCCTGGGATCACCCGTTCCGGGAACACCAGAATACGCGGCAGCTGCCGCGCCTTTCGCCGAGATCCGCCGCAAGCAGTTCGAACAGAGACTCAGCCAGGGATCCTGAACCGCGCAACCTCACCGAGCCCTGCTTCCCTTGCCCTTGACCTTGCCCTTGACCTTGACCTGCCGTTCGAAACCATAGACCGTCCGCAATCCCAAAACAGCAGGGCAAGGTCAAGGGCAAGGTCAAGGGAAAGGGCCGCTGCGCGGTCCGCCGACCTCGGCACCCGCGAGAACCTATCTCTGGACGGATCCCCCTCCCATGCCGAGAATGCCCTTCCCAGAGTGATACCGAACCTCCGTTGACGTCATTCTGGACACCTCTTCCGTGCCAAAACACATCTTCGTCACAGGCGGCGTCGTGAGTTCGCTGGGCAAGGGACTCACTTCCGGCGCTGTCGGCACCCTCCTCGAAAGCCGCGGCCTCCGGATCGCCGTGCAGAAGATGGACCCGTACATCAACGTCGATCCCGGGACGATGTCGCCGTTCCAGCATGGCGAGGTCTACGTGACGGACGACGGGGCGGAGACGGACCTCGACCTCGGGCATTACGAGCGATTCACGAACGCGAAGATCACGCGCGAGTCGAACTACACGACCGGGCGGATCTACCTGAACGTGATCCAGAAGGAGCGGCGCGGCGAGTACCTGGGGAAGACCGTGCAGGTCGTGCCGCACATCACGAACGAGATCAAGGACGCCATCCGGCGCGCTTCGCTGCAGGAAGTGGACGTCGCGATCACCGAGATCGGCGGTACGGTCGGCGACATCGAGTCGCTGCCGTTCCTCGAGGCCATCCGCCAGATGGGCTGGGAGCTCGGCCGCGAAAACGTCTGCTTCGTCCACCTCACGCTGATCCCGTACCTGCGGGCTTCCGGCGAAATGAAAACCAAGCCGACGCAGCACTCCGTGGGAAAACTGCGCGAGATCGGCATCCAGCCCGACATGCTGCTCTGCCGCACCGAACAGCACATCGGCGAGGACGAACGCTCCAAGATCGCCCTGTTCTGCAACATCGCCCCTTCGCACGTCATCGAGGAAAAAGACGTCGACACTTCCATTTATGAAGTCCCCATCGTCCTCGCGCAGCAGGGCCTCGACGAGCTCATCGTGCAGCACCTCCACATGCAGGCGGGGAAGCGCGACATTTCGGTGTGGGAGCGGATCGTGGGGATCCTGAAGGACCCGCAGCGGACGGTGGAGATCGCGGTGGTGGGGAAGTACCTCGAGGTGACGGACTCGTACAAGTCGATGTGGGAGAGCCTGACGCACGGCGGGATCGCGAATGGGGCGAAGCTCAAGCTGCGCAAGGTGAACGCGCAGGACGTGGAGAAGCAGGGGGCGGAGAAGCTGCTCTCGGGGGTTCACGGGCTGCTGGTGCCGGGCGGGTTCGGCGAGCGCGGGGTCGAGGGGAAGATCGCGGCGGTGAAGTTCGCGCGCGAGAAGAAGATCCCGTATTTCGGGCTGTGCCTCGGGATGCAGTGCGCGACGATCGAGTACGCGCGGAGCCAGTGCGGCATCAAGGACGCCAACAGCGCGGAGTTCGCGCCGGACGGGCCGGACAGCGTGATCTGCCTGATGGACTCGCAGAAGCAGGTGGTGGACAAGGGCGGGACGATGCGCCTGGGGGCGTTTCCGTGCCATCTTCAGAAGGGCTCGCGCGCGCAGCAGGCGTACGGCGCGGACGTCGTGCACGAGCGCCACCGCCACCGTTACGAGTTCAACAACGCCTACCGCGCGGTGCTCGAGAAGGCGGGGTTCCGGATCAGCGGGACGTCGCCCGACGGAAAGCTGGTCGAGATCATCGAGCTGGAGGACCATCCCTGGTTCCTCGCGACGCAATTTCACCCCGAGTTCAAGTCCAAGCCGACCGCGGCGCACCCGCTGTTCAGGGCGTTCGTGAAGGCCGCGCTGGACCATGCGGAGAGGACGTGATGGAAGAGATTCCGACGCCGGAGCCGCCGAAGAAGAAGGTGGACGAGGACTGGAAGAAGCGGGCCGCGGACGAGAAGGCGAAGCTGGCGCCCGCGGCGAAGGCCGCCGCGCCGGCGGCCGCGAAGCCCGCGGAGGCGCCCGCGGCGCCGGGGGGCGCGCCGCAGGCCGCTCCGCCGGAGGAGCCGCCGCCGCAGCCCGGGCGCCGCGGCGGGGGCCCGTTCGAGATGCTGGTCACGATGCTGGTGCAGCAGGCCTCGATGATGCTCGGACTCGTCTCGGACCCGATGACGGGGGAGCGCTACCAGGACCTGGGGCAGGCGAAGATGCTGATCGACATCCTCGCGACGCTGAAGATCAAGACCAAGGGCAATCTGACCGCGCAGGAAGACCGGTTCCTCAACGCCGCGCTGGGCGAGCTGCAGATGGAATTCGTCGCGCTGGCGGACGCGATGACGCAGCAGGCGAAGCCGGGCGGCAAGAAGAAGCCGTAAGGGCCAGGACAGCCACGAAAAGGCACAAAGGGCACAAAATGGAATTTTTGTGCCTTCTGTGCATTTTCGTGGCCATCAAGTGCAGTTTCTTCCTACCAATTGCCCGCCGCGTCCCTCACCTCGTCCCGGCTCGTCAGCGCCTGCCCCGTGATCCCCGCGGCGTCCCACAGGTAAACGCACGCCACCCCGTCCCCCGATCCCTTCCACGTCGTCAGGAACGACCCGTCCTTGAGCCACGAGGGATCCTGCCCCCTGGCGTTGCCCACCGGCCGGATCTCCCCGCTCTCCAGGTCGAGTGCCCGGATCACGTCGTCCTGCGCGTCCAGCAGGATCCTCTTTCCGTCCGGCGACCAGTCGGGATGCCGCGCGCCGTTCAGCGGAACCCGCTTCTCCGTCGTCCCGTCCGTGACCACCAGGCTCCCCGCCGAATCCGTCATCGCCAGCCGCTTCCCGTCCGGCGACCACGTCGGATGCTCGTGCACCACGTCCGCCACCGACCAGACCCGCGTCTCGCTTCCCTCCTCCGACCGCGACTGGATGGAATTCAGCGTGCCGTAGGCGATCTCCTTTCCGCCGGGCGACCACGCGGGGGCGTAGCCGGGCCCGCCGGAGAGCGCCCGGTCGTTGAAGCCGTCGGAGCGCATGATGCGGATCCGCTCGCCGTCGCTGTAGACCAGCTGGTGCCCGTCCGGCGACCAGTCCGGCCCGCAGTCGTCCCGGCGGTTGATCCGCTTCTGTTCGCCCGAATCCAGGTAGATCAGCCACAGCCCCCAGTCGCCGTCCACCTTCATCATGCACGCCAGCACCCGCCCCACCGGGCGGGGAGGAGCCTGCGACGGCGTCCGACAACCCGCCAGCACCAGAACCGCGGCCAGCACCGCCTTCCCCAGGTGACTCATGCGCTTCCCCCGCCCCCAAGACACTCCCGCACTCTCGTCGCCAGATCGTCGAGGTCGAATGGCTTGGTCAGGCACGGCGTCCCGAACTCGTCCAGGAACGACCGCGACTCCTCGCCGTGCGTGTCCCCCGTGATCACCATGAACCGGTCCTGCAGGTTCCGCCGGTTGTTCCGGACCCACGCGTACACCTCGCGGCCCGATACGTCCCGGAGCCGCAGGTCGCACAGCACGAGATCAAACTCCCGGGAAGCCAGCAGGTCCAGCGCTTCCCGCCCGCTCTCGCACAGCGTCACGTCGTAATCCTGTCCCAGCGTGTGCCGGATCAGGACGCGGATGGAGTCCTCGTCGTCGACCACGAGGA
>JACPRD010000058.1 GCA_016190145.1 Planctomycetota bacterium
CCCTCCGGCCCGGCGCGCGCTCGCTCCGGTCGCGCCGATCTGCGCGCGCGCCTCCGCGCCTTCGGCGCTCACGGCGCGCGCGCAGATCGTCACGCCCTCCGCTCCCAACGGCCGCGCGCCGGGCCTCCGGGTCACGCCGGTTGCTCGCCCCGCACGCACGGCCCTGAGGGCTCGGTAATCCGTCACGATCGCGCCGCGCCTCCGCGCGCGCGCCGCGCGCGCGCTCCGGCGTGGCGCTCAACCCGCGCGGCTGCGCCGCGCGGGCGGAAGCGGCCGCCAGGGGGCCCCCGCTCCGGATCCATCGACTGCGAACCTTTCTCCGTCTCGAGCGATTAACTTGTAGGGGGCAACTCTGGCCGGATGCTCCCAAAGCCACAGAACACCGAGCCGCACGTGCGGCTCGCGCCGTTTGTGGAACTCTTTTTCCATGTTTTCAGGAGCACGTTATGCAACACGAAAGAAAACAAATCGGACGCTGGATTCTCTGTACGCTGCTGATCGCCGTTTGCAGCCTCGTCGAAATCACGGCCGCGCACTTTTTCCTGCGGTCGCTCGATCGCTGGTTTGCTAGGTAGCACACCACTTTCTCAGGAAACAACGGAGGGACACGAGGCCAGGCGTGTCCCTCCCGTTTCCTCGATTTCGGCGCTCGTCTCCAGAAAAACGTGCATCAGGATCGCGCAGGACGCGCGATCTCGAGGCGGGTCGATGTCCGGGACTACCCCGGTTCCCTCTGCTCCGCGTTTTTTCCTCTCATCGGTCCCCACCCACTTCCGCGATGAACAAAGACAGTGCGCAGGTAAGATGTGCGCTGTCGCGTCCCGGTGATAAACAACGATTTCGAGACCAGTCAGTGAGCGAATCCAACAAGGCCAAGGACACAGCCGAAGCCGTCAAGGCTCTCGTCGAAGCTGTGCCGGTCTACCAGGACATCGTCCAACCGGCAGCGAAGGAAATCGGCGGCGTCGCCGGCGATGTCGTCAGAATGGCGCTCGCCCCGATCAAGATGCTGGTCTGGGGATTCGACAAGATTTGCGAGTGGCTCACGCCGGAACTCGAGGAGCGCCTGAAGAAGGTCCCGCAAGCTCGCATCATCACACCGAAAACGACCGTGGCCGGCCCTGCGCTTGAGGCCCTCAGATTCGCCGGAAATGAGTCAAGCCTCCGTGAGATGTACGCCAACCTCCTGGCAAAAGCCATGGACTCCGAGACGGCATCGATCGCGCATCCCGCCTTTGTCGAGATCCTCCGCCAACTCGTGCCCGACGAAGCAAAGCTGCTCCAGGTCCTGACGAAGCCCGGGAAACTCTTCCCCCTCCTTTCAGTGGCTAGTGAAATCGATAGCCCGAAAGGTCGCGGCTCGATCACATTGTTTCGCCACCTCTCGACGCTTGGCCTCGAAGCTGGCTGCCATGAGCCCCGGCTGACAACCCAGTACATCGAGAACTTGTGCCGACTCGGTGTCTGCGAAATCCCCGCGCTGACCGGGTACACGGACAAGGACATCTACAAGGAGCTGGAGAACCGACCAGAAATCCAGAACCTTCGGAACAAGATCGACTCCAACCAGGGTCAGAAGTCCGTCATCTTCTACGAGATGTTGCAGCTGACCGCCTTCGGTCGATTGTTTTGCGATGCCTGCGTGACACCTCTATCACAATGAAAACATCGGCAAAAGAAAACATCGGTGGCTGGGCGCGCGTCGTCGCGCTGGCCTTGCTGCTGCTTTTCCCTTTAGCCGCCTCGGCCGCCCAGGTGAGGACACCCGCTGGCGCTCCCGCGCCGGCGCCCGCCCCCGAGAGACCCGCCTGGAACCTGCTCGACGAGGCGGAGCGGTGGGAGGGGTGGGGTGAAAACCGCGTCTGGGATTTTTTCAGTGACGGGAGCGGAATTTCGCCTGAGCGCTTCCTCCTAAAGTCAGAACCGCACCAAGGTTGCGGCGTCCGCGGCGCGGGAAACGCGGTGGCGCATGGAGATGACACCCTCTGCGATTACACGAAAACAGGACCCGTCGAAACCTTCACGGGCATCTACGTCTCCCCGGGCGTCGACGGCCGCGTCGCGCGAATCGACGCCGCGGGCGTGGCGACGTACACCTTCGGTGACGCGCTCCAGTCCGTCCACCAGGTCACGGGGCCGACGGGCGCCATCCTCAGGCAGACCTTCACCGACGCCTGGGGGAACAACATCCCCTTGAGCCCCACGCCGCCGCCACCCACGGGGCCGGGAGATAGGTACGGCTTCACGGGACGGGAGAACGACACCGAGTCCGGGCTCATGCACTACAGGGCGCGATCCTACGACCCGGTAATCGGCAGATTCACGAGCCGGGATCCCATCAGATTTCAGAATCGCTATATCTATGTCCATGACGACCCCGTCAATCGAACGGATCCTAGCGGCCTCTACGATCCCAAGGGCTTGTTTGACGAGTTTGCTAAGAAAGACAAGGACGGCAAGGGGAAGGAGCGTCTAGCAAAACTCTTGCGTGCAGGCTACAGATTCATCGAAGAAGACGATGCCTGGGACGACGTTGAAATCGACCCCGAGAACAAGACCATCGGTCTTGACCCCGATCTCTATGACGATGAGGGCGCAGACTACCTGTTGGAAAGGCTTGAAGAGGCCGAGCCAGGGATCTTGGGCAAAGGACTCCAAGGCGCTTTTGGTGCCATCGGGTCCTCAGTGAAGCGTGCGGAAGGAGGGCTCGAGATGGAGGGCGAGGCCATCCTGCCCGAATTCGAGGATTTGTACACGAAGGCGATGGTCGATGCCGCTGCAATCGGGAACCAAGCGGAAAAGGCCATCGTCAGGGAAGCTGCGCTATTTGCTCTGGCATACGTAGGTGGCAAAGCATTCGACAAGGTCCTTGAAGAACTCTCGAACATCCGCTTCCCCAAGATGTCTCACGTTCCTGCAAGAGGACCATCCATAGGTCCGGGGTGGAAGGCGCGGGCAATCAACGATCCGGCCTGCCGAACCGGCTGCGAGAAGGTCGCCGCGAAGGTTCAGGCCTTGATCGGAGGTGATGTCAAGCGGATTACTCCGAAGAACAATGCCCGATTTGTGGGCAAGTATCGTGGGCAGAACTTGGAGTGGACCCACCACGAGGTCGTCGTTAGAGAAGGCAGGGTCTACGATGCATTCACAGGACACGAAGGACTGCCGATCGATGAGTACAAAAAGTTATGGGAGGACGCTGATGCCCTCGAGTTCGGCTTCTGATTTCCGCATGCAGAGCGCCGCTGAATTGTTCGCTGCAGTACGGGCTCATCCGGGCATGTACTTGATGAACTCTACATTTGGAGAAGCCGTCGCCTTTGTGGATGGTTTTGACATCGCGCGCAAAGGGCGTCCGCTTAAGGGCTTTAAGGAATGGCTTGTGAGCCGGCTAGGCTACGGCACGAACCTGCACTGGGCCGGCTTGGTGCTTAGTTTAACCTACCCCGATGAGCCAGACCCGAAGTTGGCTGCTTCCAAGTCTCGGCAAGCTCAGAACAAGGCGCTGGATTCGCTCTTCTCACTCGTCGACGAGTTTTTGTCCACTCGTACACGCCGGCAATGACGCGAGAGTGAAATCTAGCGGCCTGCTCGCAAGACTCCTTCCCGCAGCGGCGATGTGGTGGCTCTGGATTGACGCGATGCGTCAATTCCTAGACGGTCTTGGTGTAGCGGCCCAAGAACTGAAATTGGGGCGGAAGGCGGAGTTCAAGAACATCGATGGAGTTGCCGGATGCGGGGCAGAGCGAAAGTTCGACAAGTGAAGTATATCGAAGGGCTCTATCAGACCGACAGTGAAGACACCGGTAGCAGCAGCGGTTGGACCGGAGCTATGCGACCTTGCGGAGCCGGACGATCGGCAGATCGCGGGTGGCACCCACCCAGTTTACGGTGAGCTTCCACTTCCCGGTGTCGGGCATGACGCGCGTTCGTCGTCGGCGCCCAATGCGGATGTCGTCCGGGGCCGCACCCTTGAGTGCCGAATGCGGCCTCTCTTCGTTGTACCAGCGCCGGAATCCTGCCACGTGGCTCTGGAGCACGAACGCGCTACCGAAGATGCACCAGGTCCAGGGGATGTTCTCTTTGAGAGTTCTCCAAAGACGCTCCAGAAAAGCAATGCTTCCATGCTCTCCGACGGCGCCGTAGCGGTGCTTGATGCCGCGACGTTTCAGCCATTTCTTGAACCGCTTGCTCTTGAACTGCACCCCCTGGTCGGAGATCGAGTGTTTTGGAGCGCAGCCGATGGCGGCCGTGGCATCGACGAGCAATCGTGTCGCGAACTTCGCGGTCGGCTGGCCCTTGCAGGCGCGGGTGGCGACAAGCGAGCGGGAATAGACGTCGAGCACGCCTCCGATCCAGAGGTCGCCGTCGCCGGCCGCGCGGGGAGCCTGGGTGAAGTCGAGGATGACGGTGTGGCCGAAGTATTTCGCGTTGATGCGGCGGACTTTCCCGGCGAACCTGTCGAGGACGCCGGGCGTATCGGGAGGGCGCGGCTTCTTCTTCAGGATGCGCTGGACGGTGGAACGGCTGCCGGCGAGGCCGAGGCGATAGAGATGACCTGCGATGGTCCTCGTGCCCATGGATACGGGGAGCGCGAGGCGGAGCAGGCAGGTCAGCTCGTGGATGAGCCCCGTCTTCGTGCCCGGCGTGCGCGGCGGACGGACGACTTCCGGCTTCGCGCTCCTGGCGTCTTTCCACCAGCGGCGCACGGTGGTCTCGGTGATCGAGAACGCGTTGGCGATGTCTTCGACTTTGAGGCTGTGCATGACTTGGAAAGCGAGGATGCGCAAGCGCTGCCAGGGGTTGAACCGGGGCCTGTTGGGTGGAGGGACGGCGGCGAGGCGGGCCTGGAGCAGGGAAACGAGTTCGCGGAGCCGCGCGTTTTCGGCGAGCAACGCGGCCAGGCGGAGGCGGCGGGACTGAAATGCGCGGGCCTTCACGACAAAGTACGCGGAGGCGGCGGCGAGAAGGCGCAAGACGGGTGGACGGTGGCGGCGGGTGGGCATCGCGCGATTTCGCCCGCGGGTGGGCCGTTCGTCAAGGAACCGTCGGCGCGGGCGGCTGCGGTGTCGCCCTCCGCGAGAGCCGTCGATTCTGCCGGCGCTCGCGCGGGTTATCATGCGTGGCGGATAAGGCCACGGTGGTCGCCGAGCCGCCCCAGGAAAGGACCGGCTTCTTGAGGCTTCCCGGGATGCGGAAAAACACGCAGAGCCGGTAGGATGGGGCTGCCGGGTAGTTCGTATCCTTGTACGTCATCGCCCGTCTTTCATCCGCACTTCCTGGAAAGAGAACGACGGACGAACGGCGGATGAACTCGGATACGAACGGCCTGGCTGGGGATAAAGGAGGATAAAGACGGATTGGGTGGTCATACGAGGATCGGGGATCCTCTCTCGGCCCGTCCTACGACTCCTCCGCCCGCAGCGGAATCATCAGCCTGAACCCGAATCGATCCGCCACCGCCCGGAGACTCATCTCCGTCCGCGAACACAATCTCGCGTAGAACCCCGCTTCCGTGCAGCCGCCGCCGCGCACGATCCTCGTCCCGGGATGCTCGCGCCCGGGATCGTTCAGGCAGTAGTCGCCCGCATTGCCCGCGAGGCCGCGGACGCCGTAGGGCGATTCGTCCTCGGGAAACGAGTGGACGGAGCAGAGGTGCGGGCCGTCGGGAAGCGATCGACGCGAATTGCACCAGCGCTCGTCGAACTGCGGCCCCCATGGAAAATGGCGGCGGTCGGGGCCGCGGGCGGCCTTCTCCCACTCGAGCTCGTGCGGGAGGAAACAGGCGATCCCCTCCTTCGCGCGGCGCCAGGCCGCGTAGGCCATCGCGTCGTCCCAGGCGACGCCGACCGCGGGCCAGTCCTCCTCCCAGTCCGCCGCTGCGTTCTGCGTCCGCCGGGCGCGCGCGCGGAGGTCGGGGGTGGCGCGCTGGAGCCACTCGGCGGTGGGCACGGAATATGGCGGGCCCGGCCAGTACGCACCGCTGTACGGCGAGAGGCGCGGGACGCGGCGCGCTGCCTCGGCGGGCTCCAGCGAGTTTAAAAACGCCGCGTACTCGCGGCACGTCACGGGATGTCGCTGGATCAGGTAGGCAGCCAGGGAGTGGGTCTCGGCGGGAAGCGAAAACGGGTGCTGCGGGTCGCCCTGGAATTCGAAGGCGCCTGCGGCGACGGGAAGGAAACCGTCCGGAATCTCGCCGGGGCGGTAGAGCGTCAGCTCCTGGATCCAGGAGCCGCAGCGCGGGATCGACACCGGAACGCGGATCGGCTCGAATCCGTCCGCGTCGAGGACGAGCAGCCACGAGCCCAGCGGCAGCTCGATGCGCTCGAGCGGCGTCACGCCGAGGAAACGGCCCGGGCCGTCCGGGCGGCAGGGCGAGTCCGGGGCGTACAGGCGGTGGACCGGCGGGCCCTTCAAAACCCGGGACCCGCTTCCCGTCGCCAGCCCGCTCCGCTCCGGCGTCGCCGGGACGAGCCGGCGCTCCCGCTCCTCGAACCGCCACGCCCAGACGCGCACGCCCGCGAGCGGCTTCGCGCGGCACCCCGCCGAGTGCCAGCGCAGCCGGACCGGCGCCGCGGGCTCGAGGAACGGGATCCCCTCGCCCTGCGCGCGGCCGTCGAGCGCGCGGCCGGAAGCGGCGTTGTAGCCGTGGCGGCGGAACTCCGTGGGGTTCGTGGCGCGCCCCTTCTTCAGGCACGCGCACGTAAACGCCGTCGCGCGCACGCTCAGCGCGCCGTCGCCGCGCAGCCGCCGGTCGAATCCGCCGTCGTTGAACTGCTCCACCGCGCGCCGGTGGATTTCGATCCCCTGCTCGTCCCCCGCGGCCTCCGCCTCCACGAACTTCCGCCAGTGGATCTCGGCCATGAGCCGCCGCCCCTCCGGGTGGTTGCGCTCGTGGTTGAGCGCGCCGATCAGCTCGCCCACGGCGTCCGCGAACGCGCGCGCCTCCTGGCGGCGCAGCTCGGCCACGCGGTCCTGCGCCTTCCAGAACGACGTCCGGTCGCCGCGCGGCTCGAGGCGCCGCTCGTCGAGCTTCAGACTCCGCAGCGCCGCACCCGCCTTGCGCTGCACCTTCTCCTGCTCCTCCATGTGCCGCCGCGCCCGCGCGACCCCCTCTTCCGCAAGACGCCCGTTCCGCTCGCGCTCCTTCACGCCCTCGAGGTAGAGCTGGACATCCGCGTGAAGGGCCTTCGCATCCGCGTACCGGTCTTCCTTTTTCACCGACAGCGCCTTCATGCAGATCGCGTCGAGTTCGGGGGGAAGGGGCGGCGCGTCGGGGCGGGAGGCGCGGAGGCGCTGGGACGGCGGCTTGCGGACGCCGGACTTCACGAACGCGAGGACTTCCTGCAGCGTGTTCCCTTCGACGGGCGGCTCGAACGTGAGGATTTCGTAGAGGATGGCGCCGAGCGAGAAGAGGTCGCTCTTCTCGTCGACTTCCGCGAGGCGGCCGTCGGCCTGTTCGGGGGCCATGTACGCGGGGGTGCCGACGACGGTGCCGTCGTGAGTGATGACCGAATCGTCGTCGTACGGGGCCACGAGCGTCTCCTCGACGTTGCTCGTGCCCGTCCAGCCCGCGATCGTCTGCTGGGACGGCGCCGGCGGGCGGGCCTCCGCGGCGGACTTCTCTTTGGCGAGTCCCCAGTCGACGATCAGGACCTCGCCGAAGTCGCCGATCATGACGTTCGCGGGCTTGAGGTCGCGGTGGATCACTCCCTGCGCGTGCGCGAACGCGATTCCATGGCACACGTCCTGGAACACGCCGAGCAGCCGGTGGCGCGTCCACTCGGGCTCCTCTCCCGCCGCCACCGCGGTGAGCAGCTGTTTCAGGTCCCGTCCCTGCACGCGTTTCATGCTGAGGAGCATCCGCGTGGCCCCGCCCTCGGCCGCGACCGTGGCGAATTCGTGGATCGGGACGATGTTCGGATGCTCGAGGCGCGCCGTGAGACGCGCTTCCCGTGCGAATCTCTCCGCGAGGGCCGGCGGGATGTTTTCGAGGACGAGCTTGACGGCGACCGTGCGGTCGAGGTCCCTCTCGCGCGCTTCGACGATGCGTCCGAGTCCGCCGCGGCCGAGTTCGCGGCCGAGGGTGAAGCGGTCATCGGCGGGGTGAGGGGCCATCTGAAGAAGGGTATTCATGGGAGGGGCTGGACGGAAGGGGAAGGACAATTATGAATTATGAATTTTGAATTATTAATGTTGAGCCCGCGGAATCGAAGCCTGGTTCGAAGTCTCAAATTCACAATTCAAAATTCACAATTCAAAATTGCCTTCCGGCCGACGCTTCGGCGCCTGCACTCCGCCTGCTAGACTGACCTCCCCCCATGTCCCCCGGATCCCGCCAGCGCACCGGTGTCACCCTCATCGAGCTGCTCGTCCTGATGCTCGTGTTCGCGTGCGCCGTCCTGGGTGCGATGCGCGGGTCGCAGATCGGCGCGGCGCACGGCATCCTCGGACAGGCGGCGGGGCTGGTACTCGGGTTCGTGACGGGGTTGCTCGCCGGGATCGCCGTGCCGCTCGTCGTGATCCTGCCGCTCGAGGTCGCCGGGATGGCCTGGCGCGCGTGCCAGCCGGCGCGGACGGCGTGCACGTGCGGGCGCACCGGGGCCGGCCTCGACGCGGACGCGCTTCTCGCCCGGCTGCCCGGCGGCGCCGCCGGGCCCGGCGAGCGCGACGTGCGCGAACGGCGCGAAAAGGGCCTGCTGGACGGCGCCCGCGTCGCGCTCGCCGCGCGGCTCGGGCACCCGGCTTGTCGCGAGGCCGCGCCGGCGCCCGCGGACGGCGAACTCGCCGCGGCCCTTCGGTCGGGACTTCCTCCCAGGTTGACGCTCGCGTGGGCCTGCGGCTGCGCGGCGCGAGCTCTTCCCGTCCTCGAATCCGAATTCCACGAGGACCGGACGTGCCGGGAGGTCTGGGAGGCGGCGCGCGCGGCGCTCGACGACCCGGGTGCGGAGACGGTCGCGCGGCTCGAATCGGGGCCCTTATTCTGGCCGCACGCGTACGCCGGCTGCCGCGTGACGTTCCGGCCGATCTGGGACCGCGTCTTCCGGCGCCTCACCCGGGGGGACAACGCCGTGGACGCGATCCATACGCTCCGAGCCACGGCGAGCGTGTACTGCGTGCCGGAGGGATTGTGGCGGACGTACGAGGCGCACACGATGTCCGACGGCTACGATAACCCCGAGGACCGCCTCCGCTGGGCGCAGCCCGCCACCCGCGCCGAGTGTGTCGCCGAGTCGGCGGCGCTGGCCGCCGCGGATCCGAAGGCCGAGTGCGCCTGGCAGCGCGTCTTCCTGGCGCATCTGATCCTCGGCTGGGAGACCTGGGACCGCGACCGCGCCGCGTGGCGCTCGCGCGTCATGGACGAGTGGGTGCCGCGCGTGAGACGCGAACTCACGCGCGCGCGGTTTGATATCCCGGCGTATGTCGATCGGATTCCGCGCGAACTCGTGCCGTGGGAGCCGCGGACGTCGTAGTGCACGGCGTGAATCCGCGATCGGGTTCGGGGTTCGGCGTTCGGCGTTGGCGCGGGCCGCGAATTCCGACCTGGCCGAAACTGGACGGCACGGCCGGGTGTAGAAGAGGCATGCCAAAACTCCCAGTTGCTGTCGTGGCGTTGTGCCTTGTCGGCTTCGCCGCCGCCGAAACGCCCAGGCCCGCTGCCGGCCCCCAGCCCCGCGGCGAGCGCTGGCTCGGGATCGGCGTCACCGACCCGAAGGACGGCGACTACGCGAAGGCGTTCGACGAGGCCCGCCGCGTCGGGATGCGGCACGTCGTGCTGTCGTTCGACTGGCGCGACCTCGAGACGAAGCCCGGCGAGTTCAGGCCCGAGATGGACTTCCTCCAGATCGCCAATGCCTGGTACCCGCCGCGGAAAACGCCCGTGCACCTCATGATCCGCCCGATCCACACGAACCAGGACGTACGCCCCGCGCACCTCAAGGGCCTCGCGTTCGACGACCCCAAAGTCGTCGCGGCGTTCAAAGCGCTTCTCGACTGGGCCTTCACCCGCATCCCCGACCTCGACGTGCCCTCGCTCTCGATCGGCTCGGAAATCGACGGCTGGCTCGGCGAGGACGCGGCGCGCTGGAACCAGTACACCGCGTTCGTGAAGGAAACCGCCGCGCACGCGCGCAAGCTCCGCCCCGGGCTGCGCATCGCCTGCGAGGCCATGTTCGCGGGCCTCTCCCGCAAGAGCGCGCCCCTCCTCAAAGCGCTCAACGCCCACTGCGACGTCCTCGGCGTCTCCCACTACCCCATCAACGATGCCTCCGAAGTCCTCCCCCCCTCCTCCATCCGCGACGCCTTCCAGGCCGCCTGCGATTTCGCCGGCGATAAACCCGTCTTCTTCTACCAGCTCGGCTATCCCTCCGGCGCCGCCTGCAAGAGCACCGAAGAAAAACAGGCCCAGTTCGTCCGCGAAGTCTTCGCCGCCTGGGACACCCGCGCCAAAGCCGTCCCCTTCCTCAACCTCACCTGGATGGACGACATCCCCGCCTCCGCCGTCGAGGGCTACACGAAGTACTACCAGTTCGACGGGAAGGGCTTCCGCGAGTTCCTGGGCACCCTCGGCATGCGCCACGAGGGAGGCAAACCCAAGGCCGCGTGGGGGGCGCTGGCGCAGGAGACGGGGAAGAGGGGGTGGTAGGAGGCGAGTGGGTGCAGGCACCAGTCCGGTCACGTCATGGTGATCGCGGACTTCGAAGAGTAGGATCTTGCCTTCCACATACTCCATTCAAGGCATCCCCATGCCGCGCCTCCTCTTCATTATCCTCGCGTTCTCGCTCTGCGGCTGCGGGAAGGAACCGCCGAAGGGCTTCGAGGAAATCCCGGTCACAGGCTCGAAGGCCGACGGGCAGGTGCGATCGCTGGCCGTGTCCCCGGACCAGCAGTCCATCCTCTACACGTCCGGCGACGCGATCGTCGTCGGGTCGCTTCATGGAACCGCATCGCGCCGCCTCGCCGGCGTCGAGCCGCCCGACCAGTTCGTGATGCTCCCCGGCGGCGAACGGCTGCTCGCGGTCGAGTTGCCGCACGGAGATCTCAACATGTCGCTCGTCGTCTGGGACTGGAAGGCCGGAACGAGAATCGCCGACCGGAACGTTTCCGAGGGCGTCAATCGCATCTCCGCTTCTTCCGACGGCACGCTCGCGGCCGCCGCGTGCCAGGACGGGCGTCTCCGGACTTTCAGCCTGCCCGGCCTCGAGCCCGTCGCGACGTTCGGCGAGTCCGCCCGCCCGTTCGCCATCGCGTTCCTGCCCGGCGCCGCGAGCCTCGCCGTCGCCGATGCGGGCAGGGTGTCGATCCACGACGGGCGAAGCGGCGCCCGGCTCGGCGAGGTGCCCGGCGCGGCCTGCGGGATGCTGGCCGTGTCGCCGGATGGCACCCGGCTTGCCACCGCGCCCGACGGCGGCGGGCCGATCGTCGTGTTCGAGATCGCGGGCTGGAAGGAACTGAAGCGGCTTCCGGGCGCCGACGCCAGGTCGATGGCGTTCTCGCCGGACGGACTGTGGCTCGCCGTCGGGAGCCATTACCCGGCGTATGTGGACATCCTCGACGTCGCGTCCGGGTCAACCGTCTCCAGCCTCAGACCCGGCGGGAATTTCATCGCGGGCGTGACTTCCGTCGTTGCGATCGCGTGGATCGACGGCGGGCAGGCGCTCGCGGTCGGCGATCTCGATCGGTCGGTGTGGATTTACGAGAGGAAGAAGTAGCCTATCTGGGCTGCCTCCGCCGGCGGCCGCTTTTGCGTTCGGGCAACTGGCGCGTGCGGAACCCTTCGACCATCTCGCAGGCCATTTCCCGGGTCAGGCTCTTCGGGACGTTTCGGGCGCGGCCGGAACAGACGGCGCGGAGGAAGCGCGCCTGGGCTTTGCTTCTCGGGGGCATGTTGGCCTCCTGGAGATGACACGTTCCCGCTTCTGTCCTAACGCGGACGGTGACATCGGGATTCCGCATTCTCCGGGAATCGCTCGCAAGCCTTGTAGGAGCAGGGGTTTGTAGAAATCGCGAATTTCAAATGAATCGGCGCAGTCGCGGGCTCCCATGTTGCAGTAGAACATAGGAGAAACCCAGATGCCCGCCTACGACCAGCTCGTCCGCGACTACCACGCCCTCGTCTTCCACGTTGCCCGCGGCATCGTCCGCGATACCGCGACCGCCGAAGACGTCGCCCAGGATGTCTTCCTCGACTTCCTCCGCCACCCCGGCGCCCTCGAACGCGCTTCCAATCTCAAGGCGTTCGTCGCCCGCTCCGCCGCGAATCGCGCCTTCAAGGTCGGACGCGCCGCGACGCGACGGGCGGGGCGTGAATCGGCGGTCTCTCAACGGGAGGCGGTCATGGGGCCGGTCGAGGAACTGTTCCGCCGCGAACTGCGCGCGAACGTCGAGGCGCTTCCCGAAGAAGAACGCCTGGCGGTCGACCTCCACTACATGCGCGGCCTGACATTGGCGGAGACGTCGGAGGCGATGGAGATTCCGGCGGGCACCGTTTCGACGCGGCTTCGCGGCGCGATCGCGCGGCTGAGGCAGGCGCTCGGCGCGGCGGCGTTCGCGGGGCTGCTCGCGGCGCTCGAGAGCGAGCTCGGGGGATGCGCGGCGGCGGAGGCGGTCCCGGCTTCGCTGGAGGCGCGGCTGCTCGGGCTGCGCGGCGCCGCGGCCGGCGGCACGACGTGGGCGCGCCGCGTCGCGTTGGGCGTGGGGATGGCGGCCCTGCTCGCGATCCTGACGGCGACCTGGATTCTGCGGGACGACCTTCGTGGAAGGGGTGGCCCCGCGGATCTTGCCTCTTCGCCGGCGGCGTCGGAACCGACCTCCCGCGAAGACGCGCGGCTCGCCGCCGCAGCGCCGCCCCGCGCGGGAAACGCGGCGGGCGCGGAGACGACCGAGGAAACCATCCTGGATCCCGGCGACCGCCTTCTCGAGGGCTGGGAGCTCGGGGTCGCCGAGGGCTTCCTCTACCGCTCTTCCCTCGGCCTCACCGTCGTTTCCGGCGGACTGCTCAAGTACCTCCCCGTGGAACGCGAGGCCGACATGACGCTCGACGGGCGCTACTTCTCGAGCGAAGAAGCCTTCGCGGGACTCCCGGTCGGGACCATTCCCGCGCTGTACGAATTCGTGCACGGCGGCGCCGGCGTTGAATCGGTGCCGAGGACGCGCGTGCGCGTCCGCGTCCGCGAACACCTCGTGCCCGACGAACCCGCCGAGCCGGACATCACGCTGGAAGACTTGCAGACCGGTCGCGCGACGGCCGAGGAATTCCTGGCGACCGTGAAGAAGAAACGGAAGCCCCGGCCGCGCCCGATGGACGTCGTGGAGGTCCTCGAAGTCGAGATCCTCTCGCCCACGTGGCTCCAGGCGTGGAAGGACCTGATCCTTGCGACCGGCAATCTCGACGCGCTCCTCATCGCCGACTCGGGCGTCGAAAAACGCGCCCAGATGTACGCCCGCGCCGCCGCCGTCGCAGACGCCATCCAGCGCGTGCGCCTCGCCCGTGCCGGCGTCCGCGGCGCTCGCTGGCAGGCGCGGATGGAAGAAGCGTGCGCCGAAATCTGCCGGATGACGAGCCCGGACCTGCGCCGCGACAACGAGCTGGCCGGCGGAGCGACGCGCGACGGGCTGTTCGACCTCGTCCTCGCGAGCAATTCCCCCGAGGCCCTGCGCGACGCCGCCGTGCGCGCCTGGGGAGAAGAAGCGCTCTGGCTGGAGTTCCCGGCGGTCGACGGCGATGCCGGCGACGCGAAGGTCCGCCGCTTCGAACTCGACGCCCTGTGTGCGCTCGGGCCGGATGGATTTGCGGAAGTGAAGAGGCGTCTGGCGGCGGGGGCTCGGCCGAAGGGAATCCCTGGATCGGAGGCCTGGGCGGGCAAGGCCGCGGTCGCGCTCGGCTACGGAATCTCACTCGTCGACCTCGGGGCCTTCGACAAGGAGCGCCTTGCGATCCTCTCCGGCGCGACGGTGGCGGTGATCGAGCCGGGGAGCGCGGCGGAGCAAGCCGGGCTGCGCGCCGGCGACGTCGTCGAGCGCGTGTGGATTCCGGATTGGAAGCCGAAGCCTGGCGGCGCGAATCCGCCATCGAACTACCAGGTCTACCGCGCCGATCACCTGGGGTTCCTGATGGAGAAGATCCAGGCCGAGGGGTGGGGGAGTATCGAATTCCAAGTGGCGCGGCCGGAGGGAGCGGCCCGGGTCAGAATCGTATTCTGATCCGGAATTCGAGCGGTTCCGCGCCCGTTTAGACAAGGGAGGGTACGGAACGGAGGACCGCATGATCCGCAAAGTGAAAGGCGGGTACGAAGTCGTCAGCCACAAGGGACGGAACCTCGGGGGACCTTACCGCACCCTCGCGGAGGCGAAAAAGCGGCTCCGACAGGTGGAGTTCTTCAAGCATCGGCGGAAAACGGGCTGAGAGTCACCCAGGATCCGGGGATCACTCTCGGGGATGAAAATGGAGTGAGGCGGGCACGCGGCAACTGGGTCGTTTCAGAACAACCGGCTATTTCTCCCGCTCGACCTCCTCCAGCTTCCCGCCCTTCTTCAGCACGTAGAACTTCCCCGCCGCGACCTTTTCGAACACCTGCGTCGTGTTCGCCCTGTCGGGCCAGCGCACCTCGACGCGGTCGAGGACCTTCGCCTTGCCGGCGCCGAAACGGCAGTCGTCGTCGTCGCGGTGGCCGCCGATGCCGAGGCCGCCCTGGACTTCGCGGATCTGGCGGTGCGCGCCGGTCGTGACCGTGACGCGCGCGCCGACGGCCTGTCCCTGGAGCCGGAGGTTGAAGAACGAGTTGCCGGCGCGGGCGGGCTCGAGATTATGGAAGAGACCGCAGACGGCGGGGTACTTCTTCTGGAGCGCTTCGTCGAAACGCATGTGCCAGCGCGAGATCAGGACGTCGGTCGCGCCGTCGCGGTCCACGTCGGCGAACGAAATGCCCGTGGCCTGCACCCACTCGAACCCGAGCCGCGCGGTCCAGTCCTCGAACTTCCCGCTTCCGTCGGGCGCCTGGTGGTACAGCTTGAACAGCTGCGGGTCCGGGTAGTCGCTGGAGGCGACGACCAGGTCCTGCCAGCCGTCGTTGTCCACGTCCAGCCAGCCGGCGTGGAGGTCGCCCCAGTTCTCCTCGGTGCCCTGAACATTCACTTTCGGAGCGGCGCGCGGGATGCGCATCGGATCGCGCTGGAACTTCCAGCCGCCCGCCTTCCCCTGGTTGACGAGCATCATCGAAGGATCGACCGCGCGCCAGTCCCAGTGGCGGATCGTGGCCTGGAAGCAGTCCATGTCGCCGTCGCAGTCGAAGTCGGCGCTCGGGCAGGAGAACAGGAACACGTTGCAGTAGGGGTTGTCCGCGCCGCCGTACGCGAACCAGCGCCCGCGCGCGTCGCAGTCGAACCCGGTCTCCTGGCCGACGTCCGTGAACGTGCCGTCGCCGTTGTTCCGCCAGAGCACGTTCCAGCGCCCCGCGTACGTGCCGATGAGGAGGTCCTGCCGGCCGTCGTTGTTCCAGTCGGTGTGCGTCGCGCAGAATATCGGCCGCCGGCTCGTCCGCTTCTCCGGCTCCGCGTCCCCCTCGATCCCCGCCGCCTTCGTGACGTCCTCGAACGTCCCGTCGCCGCGCCCCCGGTAGAGCGGGCTCACCAGGACTTCTGGCGACTTCCACGGATGCTTCCACCAGTTGCCGACGTAGAGGTCCACCTTGTCGTCCCCGTCGTAGTCGAAAAACATCCCCGTGCACGTCGTCGCCGGCTCGGTCGAAATCCCCGTGTCCTTCTTCAGCGCGAACCCCCCCTTCCCGTCCCCGAGCCACAATTCGTTCCGCCGCCCGTGGTCCTTGAACCCCTCGCCCTCCGGATCGATGTTGAACGTCACGAACAGGTCCAGGTTCCCGTCGCCGTTCGCGTCGCCCACCACGAGCCCGTGCGGCGGCACCGCCGGCTCCGCCTTCTCGTCCGGCGCGAACGCGCGGTCGTCCTTCACCCGCACGAACTTCGACCCCTTCTCGTTCAGGAAAATCTTCCCGCCGTTCACGATCGCGTCGGGGAAGCGGTCGTTGTCGAGGTCCGCGAACCAGACGCCGTACGGGGCGTCCTGGGCCTGGAGGCCGGCGCGTTCGGTCCAGTCTTCGAAGAGCGGGGGAGTCTGGGCGGGGAGGGAGGAGGAGGCGAGGAGGAGGGCGAGGAGGAGGGCGAGGAGGATGCGGGGCATGAGGGGGGACTCCGGAAGGGGATGGCCGGATGATATCGGGCTGGTGAGGTGCGTTCCTCGTTTCTCGTGACTCGTTCCTCGTTTCGTGGATCGGGGGCTGGAAAGGAATCTGACACGGACGTAAGTATCCGGCGCACGTCGGGGAGTCAGGGCGCCGCCGCCTCACGGCGCAGGTCGTTGGGCAGGAATGGTTTACGTGGGCAGGCGGCATGCGGCACGCGCCGTGCAAGGGTGTAGCGAATGCGCTCCCTCCTCTTCCTGTTGTTCTGCGGATCCGCCGCGCTCGCAGACGCCAACCTCCCGGCGGAACTGAAACCGCTTCCCAAAGACTCCCTCTCCGAACAGCTCGACGCCGGCGTCCGCAGCGCGATGGATGCGGCGCGCAAGAAGTACGTCACGCGCAACGAGGTCGACCGCGAGGCGGCCGTGGCGCTGCTGGCCGTGATCCTGCACCCGCTGGCGGACGACGACCTCGAGCGCATCGCGGCCGACGACGGCTGGCCGCTCGTCCGGCTGCGCGCGGCGGAGGCGTTGGCGAAGCGGGAGAATCGGAAGGCGCCGATGCTCGCGGCGCAGCTTTCGGTGTGCGGCGTGCCGCCGGCTATCCGCGCGCAGGCGGCGGATCTCGTGGCGCGGAGCGGCAACGCCGAGGCAGAGGAGTTCCTGGTGCTCGTGCTCAAGCACGGGTCGCTGCGGTCGCTCAAGCAGAAGGGGCTGGGGTTCGACCGGTCGTACAACGATCTTGCGGATCTCCTGTACCGCACGATGGGCGCGACGGCGCTCGGACGCCTGGGGACGGCGGGAGCTGTGAAGGAGCTCATCGCCGCGCTCCGCGAGCCGCCGTGGGAACTGCGCGCGGCGGCGGCGCGGGCGCTGGGGGAAGCGGGGTCCGCGGAGGGCGTCCCGGCGCTCGTACGCGCGGCGAAGGACGCGGACATGGACGTGGCGATCGAGGCCGCGCTCGCGCTCGGGCGGCTGGGGGGCGCGGAGGCGGAGGCGGCGCTCGTCGCCGCCGCGAAAGACAAGCGCGCGCTTGTCGCGCGGATGGCCGCGCGCGCGCTCCAGCATCTTCGCGACCGGGCCGCGGCGCCCGCGCCGGTCGCGCCGAAGCCGCCGGGCCCCGGCGCCGGAGGCGGCACGGAGGCCGTGCCCGATCGCCCGCCCACGCGCGCCCTTCCGCCCCCGCGGATCGCCTCCCCCGAAGGCTCCCTCGACCTGCTTTTCGTCCTCGACGCCACGTTCTCGATGGCCTACGAGTGGCCGCAGGTGCGCAGCCAGGTGCAGTCCGAGATTCACCGCCGCCCGCGGGACGGTGACGTCCGCGTCGGCTTCGTCCTCTTCCGCGACTTCGACAACCAGTGGGTCACGAAGCAGCATTTTCTCACCTGGGACCTCGACAAGGTGGAGGCCTGGTGGCTGGACCAGTCGCCGACGGGCGCGAACGCGTTCGCGGGGTCGGCGAGCGACAAGGCGCTGACGGTGGCGGCGATGCTGAACCTGCGGAGCGACTACCGGCCGTGGCTGCACGTGATGAGCGACGCGCCGCCGAACGATCTTGCGATGGCGCGGCACCGCTCGCGGCTGCTGCACGTCTTCGAGAGCGCGGTCGTGGACGGGATCTACATTGACCGCGACGTCGAGACGCGCGGGTTCATGACCGAGATTGCCGAGGCCGGCGGCGGGCGCGCGCGCGCGTTCCGTTCCGGCGGCGCGCCCCACCCGAAATAGGAGCCCGATGATTCCGCGGACCGCCGTCGTGATCGCCCTGCTCGCCGCCGGTACGGCGCGCGCCGAGGAAGCGCGCTGGAACCTGCGCCGGGGGGACGTCCTGACGTACGAAGCGGAGACGGTGGTGGAGTGGAACATCGCGTCGAAGACCGGGAGCCCCGCCGCGATGCGCCCTCAGACGCAGCGGCACGTCGAGACGGTGACGCTCCGGCTCGAGGTCCTCTCCGTCGGCGAGGACGGAAACGCGAGGATCCAGGGCACGTTTCCCGCGGTGCGCGTCCACGTCACGGCGCCGGCCGGCATCGCGGAGTGGGATTCGGCCAGGGCGCGCACGACGCCGCTCATCGGTTTCAAGCGCTACGAAGCGCTGTCCGGCACGACGTTCACCGCGACCGTCGCGCCTGACGGCCGCGTGCTCGAAACGAAGAACGCGGGAACGCCGGACCGCGCCGCGACGCCCGCGACGGCCAAGGAGAGCGAGGAGATCCCCGCGCTCGCGATCCACCATCCGACGCCGCCCCGGGTCTGGCTGGACCTCGTCTTCCGCACCGTCCCGCCCGCGCGCAAGAACACGCATCGCACGCTGCGGTTCATCGAAGACGAAGACGTCGTGCTCTCCTTTTCGCGCAACGAAAAGTCCGGCCGTCACGCCTGTTCGCGGCTGGAATTCGAGACGCCCGACCGCAAGGCCGCGACCGATCCGCGCGACGTCGGCGCCGCGGACTTCAGCGATCCCAACGGCCTCGCCTGGGCCGCCCTCGTCACCGCCCCCAAGCGCGGCGAAGCCTGGTTCGCGCGCCCGGGCGGATTTCTCGTCCGCCTCGAAGCCGCCGCCAACGCCAGCCTCAACTGGGACGGCAAGACGCTGGGCGCGCGCATGAACTGGCGCATCGAGCTCAAGGAAGGGCCGCGCTAGGACGGAGCGACAGGGCTTCGGACAGGTCCGTTCATCGTTTCTCGTTCCTAGTTCCGCGCGGACCCGCTTAGAAAGGCTCAATCCCTTTCGCCGCTTCCTGCAGCGCCGTCATCGCCAGGTCCATTCCGCCCGCCTCGGCGATCATCGCCCGGAACGTCGCGCGCGCGGGATCCTCGCTCAGGACCGTGTCGTTGACGAGGCGGAAGAGCGTGCCGTTGTCGAGGGGCAGCGCGTAGAAGATGTCCTCGTACCGGCTCTTGTCCAGCACGAGCCGGTGTGTCCCCTGGACGAGCGCGAACCGCCCGTCCGGCGTCTTCTGGATGTTCATCGGACATGCCTGCCCTTCTCGCCCTCAGCCCCGATGCCCCTCCCCGGAACGTGATGCTAGCCGTCGGAAGGGGCGTGAGGCAAGCTGCGCCGCCGCGTGCGATAATCACATCGATGCCGACCGCCCTGGACCGCGTCCGGAAGATCTGCCTCGCCCTGCCCGGCGTCGAGGAGAAACTTGCCCACGGCCGCCCGGCGTTCGCAGTCAGGGACCGGACCTTCGTGATGTTCATGGACAACCACCACAACGACGGCAGGCTTGCCCTCTGGTGCAAGTCGACGCACGACACGCAGGACTTCCTGGTGCACGCGGACTCGAAACGGTTTTTCGTCCCGCCGTACGTCGGGCACCAGGGCTGGGTCGGGATCCGGCTGGAGGGGCGCGCGCCGTGGGGGCGCATCGCGGATGTCATCGAGACGGGATGCCGGCTGAGTTCGGCGAGGTGATTCGGGGGCAATGATGACCAGGACTCTGCTCTTCGCCATGCTGACGTTGTGTACTTCGATCGCGCGGGCCGAGGAAGCCGTACCGCCGGCGACCAGGGCGCATCCGGCGTACAAGCTGCCCGAAGGCGCCGCGTTCACCGAGCTGGAAGTGCGCATTCCGCGCCCCGGCGACTTTACGCAGATGCAGGTCAAAGAGGACGCGAAGCAGGCGCCCGAGCCGGACTTCGAAATCGCCGGGACGCTGAACGTGCCCGCCGCGGCCCGCGGCGCCGGTCCGTTTCCCGCCGTGTTTTTCATTTCGGGCTCCGGCACGCAGGACCGCCATGGATTCACGCCGGGCGCGAAGTCCGGGACCGTCGGACTCGACTGCGGCACGTGGGAAATCCTGGACGCCGTCGCCGACGCAGGGTTCGTCGTCCTGCGCGTTGACGACCGCGCCGCGGGCGCGACGCCGGTGGGATTCAAAGGCGTCAAGCCCGGGGAGATCGGGTACCAGGCCATCGTCAGCGACGCGCGCTTCTGCCTCCGCTGGCTCCGCGAACGCCCCGAGGTCGACAAGTCCCGCGTCTTCCTCATCGGCCACAGCGAGGGAGGCATCACCGCGCCCCTTCTCGCCGGCGAAGACGGCGCCGGCGTCGCGGGCGTCGTCTGCATGGCCGGCTGCGGGCGCAACTTCTACGACGTCATCTACGACCAGGTCGAAGCCGCAGCGAGGGACATGAGCGCCCTCCAGCGCGCCTCGACGCTCCGCTCCCAGCGCGAACTCATGGACGCCACGCGTGACGGCCGCGAGCCTGACTTCGAAGTCGTGCCGAAAGCCGTCTGGAACCGCCCCGACGTGGTCGCCGGACGGAAATGGATGCGCGAGCATTTCACCCTCGACCTCGCCGCGCTTCACAAAAAAGTCTCCTGCCCCGCCCTCGTCCTCAACGGCGAGTCGGACATGCAGGTCAGCCCCGAAAAGGACGCTCGGCGGCTGGCGGCGGAGATCCTCGCGGGCGCCTCCCGGGACGTGACACTCCGGCTCTACCCCGACCTCGACCACCTGTTCAAGGCCTGCGGAGGGCGCCCATCGACTCTCGCGATGTATGCGGAGAAGAGGCCCGCGGATCCCCGGTTCCTCTCCGACCTTCTCGCATGGCTCAAACAGCACGCGGAATGAGCCCGGATCCCCCGGGGCCGCTGCGAAACGCGCTGCGGTGGGAGGGGTCGGCGTTCGGAGTTCGGCGTTCGGCGTTGATCTGGCACGCGGAGTTTCGACTTCGATACCGGGAGGCCTGGTTCACGCAGCTCCGTTATCATTCGCTCCTCCTGCTCTGGGGGCCCGATGCGCCTTCCCCTCGCGTTTTCCGCTCTCCTCTTCCTGGCGGTCGCCTCAAGCGCCGAGGAGCCGCCCGAACTCCCGAAACCCGACCTCGCCACGAACACGTTCCTCGTGATCGTCGGCAAGTCCTCGAACCCCGAGCCCGCGGACGCGGAGGCCGAAGACGTCTTCACGAGCCTCGGGCCCGGGAAGATCTATGTGCGGCTCTGGTACGACGGGCCGTGCTCCAAGGCGGTGCACAAGAAGTACAACGGGTACCGGCCGTACTTCTGGAACTCGCCGCTCGACGCGCAGAACGCGGCGTACGCGTCGGCCGACCGGCGGATGCGGCAGTGGAGTTCGGACGGGCGTCTCGTGACGGAGGAGGAGCGCAAGAAGGGCGGGAACCCGGCCGACGCGGACCTGACGGCGTCGGGGTACGCGAAGGAAGCGTACGACGGGATGCTGGAGATGGCGCGGCGCGAGGCGAAGTCGTATCTCGCGAAGAGGAAGGCGGGGGACCGCGTGTTCCTGTTTTGCGGCCCGAACGAGTTCGAGTACGTGTTCTTCGACAAGACGTTCGTCGCGGACTACTCGCCGTTCGCGGTCGCCGAGTTCCGCGACTGGATGACGCACCGGGGGGAGTTCGCGAAAGGCGGGCGGTTCGAGGGGCAGGGGCGCCGGGGCGGGGAAGCGTTCGCGGACGATCCGTCGCCCGCGCAGGCGAAGGGCGGCAACCGGTCGTTCGACGCGGTCTACGGGACGCGGTTCGCGACGTGGGCGCTCCTCGCCTGGGATCTCGACGGGTTCCCGGACCCGCTCGACCGGGACGCGAAGGGGCTCCCGGTCGCCGGCGACAAGGGATTCACGGCGGGCGGGTTTGACGCGCCGCGTCAAATGAAGGACGCGCTCTGGGAGGCCTGGCAGAACCGCGACCCACAGACCCCCGGCTACCGCCAGTGGCGCATCCACCGCTCGCTCGAGGAAATGTTCCGGATCGCCCGCGAAGAAGGCATCCCGCGCGAGGAAATCTGGAGCCGCGAGCGGGCGATGCACTCGCACAAGGTGGACTTCTGGCAGGGCAACCCCTCGCCCATCATGGCGGCCTGGGTCGCCATCACGAAAGACTCCAACGCCGGCTTCAACCGCTACGGCTTCCGCGCTTCCCTTGAGAAAATCCAGCTCGAGAGCGCCGCGGCCGAGGCGAAGGCGGCGGGCGCCCAGTTCGGGACGCTCGAATTCAACCCCAGCATGGACCCCGAGCCGAAACTCAAGGAAGAAGACTACGCCGCGGATCTCGAGGCCTGGTACGCCGCCGGCGCGCGCGTCCTGGGCTGCCGCGAGTGGAAAGGCCAGAACAGCGGCGGCACCCACGGTCTGAAGGCGAGCGCCCTTCGAATCAAGGACACCCCGTTCGAGCCCGCGCTGAAAAAGTTCGTCGCTTCGCGCCCCGACCGCCCGTTCGGCTCCCCGCCGAACCAGGCCTGGGCCCCGCCCCGCCCGCGCGGCGCGGCGCTCACGGGGACGTCGTTCACCTGGAAGGACGAGCTCTGGGACGGCGAGCCGTTTCGGTACGCCGACTGGAAGGAGTTCGGGACGTTCGAGGTCGCGACGTGCGACGAGCTCGGCGCGGACGGCGTGCCGAAGTCGCCGCTCTCGCTGGGCACGCCGCGCGAGGCGGCGTTCGAGGTCGCGGCGGGGAGGGCGAAGAAGTACCTCGTCGTGCGCGGCGTGTCGCGGATGAAAGTGCGCGGGAAGTGGTCGGAGGCGGTGGAGGCGGAGTAGCGGCGATGGGCTGGGCCGCGGGTTCCTAGGCAGACACGACGCGCGTTCGGCGTTCGGGGTTCGGAGTTCGGCGTTCGGCGTTGGCGGCGGTGTGCTCATGGCGGAGGCGGAATACGACAAGTCATGAACAGTGAAGAACTGGAGTCCCATCCACTCGTTCGCGAGCTCTGGTCCAAGTTTTCGCCACTCATGGAGGCCCGTGCGAAGGTCCTAGGGGAGATGTATCCGAACGCACGGTTTCATCTGTACCAGGCGAGCATTGGTTCGCTGACTCCGTACCAAGGCTACGGCTTCGGACTTGAGTGCTTATTCCCCCAGGATGTTCCTGGGCGGGGGGACGGCCTCGGTATCGACGTGAGCGTCTGTCACCTCGACGGTGCGCCTCGGATCCATGCCGATGTCAGCTGGGGGAATTCAGAGCACGCGCCACCGGACGACCCGATCGTAGGCGCCGCGCTCGATGAGAGAATGCCCGAGGACTTTTGTACCGGGTGGACTTCGAGTGATGCCTGGCCCGCGGCGACGCCCGAGATCCTGGCGCGCCTCGAGAGCGATTTCCCGCGATTGATGAAGGGCTTTGAGGATGTCGTAGCGTTCTCAATAAAGGTGATCTCGCAACTGGGAAGCTAGGCACGGAGCGATAGAATCGCAGTCCCGCATGACAGGGAGGTCGGCACCTGGACTGGATCACGGCAGAGATCGCGATCGGCAACTACCTCGAAGCGCAGGACGGCGCCTTGATGGCTACCCACGGATTTCGGTCCGTTCTGACTCTCGACCCCGAGTCGAAACCGGACCTGGGCACCGACGATGTGAAGAGAGCGGGAGTTCGTATCCCTCTAGAGGATGGTCCGGACAACGATATCCGCCTGATCTCTCGCGCGGTGACCGAACTTCGCCGGCTTGTGGCGACCCAGCCACCCGTCTTCGTGCACTGCCACGCGGGCCGCAGTCGCTCCGCGATCGTTGTCGCGGGGTACTTCATGAAGCGCGACGGTTTGACTGCCCAAGAGGCAATTCACCAGGTCTCTCAGAAGAGGGAGCTTGCGATAACGGACGGCCTGGTCCGTCTGCTGGAGAGGCTTGAGGAGTGAGCAATTCTGCCCCGCGTGCTCAATGAACCTTCTTCTGAACCGGGCGATCGTCATCTCATGGGCCTAGACATCTACCCTGTCGTGGAATACAAGGTCCGCGGTCGCTGGACCTGGGAGCCCATTCCCAGCGAGCACCCGCTGCGCGCCCTTCGCCGCCGACTTATCCCGATCGTGTGTTCCGTCGAGTGGGCCGGCCGTTGCGGGCCCGCCGACTCATTTCGAGGGCTGCCGCGGGGCTGGTCAGGTCCTCGCGATCGCGAAGAACTCATTGGGGTTTTCGGCGGTGGTGGACTGAGTTGGGTCCTTTTGCGCGAAATCGAGGAGTTTCCGTGGGATGGAGGCGAATCCGTGACGGCCTGGGTCCGACTCGAGGCCTGGAGGAGTTGGGACGGGAAGTCGAGTCTGCGTGGCTGGACTGTTTCTGATCCCGCGCCGATCTACCTCAAGTTCGAGCCCGATGACTGGCGCAGACTGGAAAACGAGGGCGTGGCTCCCGCGGCCGAAGATCGAGTACTGATCCGTGCGACGTTCATTGACCGCATGCGGGAAACGGCGCCGGAGTTCTTCGACGTTGTGCTGCCCTGGTTGAGGTCACTTGGCGGTCCGGACGACGTCCGGTTGGTGTACCGCATCGGCGAGTGAGGCGAGACGGCGCAACGCAGGCAAGAATGCCGCACTTGTGGCAGGATATTCTGATATTTCTGTTCTGACAGAAATAGATGAATTCCAATGGGTTGCGACTTCCGCCGCCTCTTTCCCTCCCCTCGCCCGCCATTTGCGCTTCACCCCTTCCGTCACGGGCCTGCGGAACGGAGCCTTCGGGCCTGATACCCGGAACCGGGAGAAAGGGGGAGCCATGAACCCGACCACCTGGATGTACCTCGCCTACCTGACCGCCAGCATCTCCACCACCGTCTGGGTCGCGCGCACGCTTCACAAGAACGGCCGCATCTTCCTCGTGGACTCGTTCCTCGGGAACGAGCCGCTCGCGGACTCCGTGAACCACCTGCTCGTGGTCGGGTTCTACCTGATCAACATCGGGTACGTGTTCCTCACGCTCAAGTACGGGGACAAGCCTGCCAATGCGACGGGCGCGATCGAGTCGTTCAGCACGCGGATCGGGCTCGTCCTCCTCGTCCTTGGCGCGATGCACTTCTTCAATATCTACGTCTTCTCCCGGATGCGCCGGCGCGCGCTGCTCCGGCACCAGCCGCCCCCGGTTCCGCCGGACGCGGTGATTCACTCCCGGGCCACGGCGTAGATGGGAAGTCCAACGCGGGGCCCTTCGACTCGCCCTTTGGGCTCGCTCAGGGCGGAGCCGGACTCGATCGGTGTGTAGCGTTCCGCTCGGCCCGGCTTAGGAGCTGAACCATGAAACGCCTCACCGTCCTCTACGACGCGAAATGCGGCTTCTGCGTGACGTGCCGGCAGTGGCTGGCGCGGCAGCCGAAGTTCGTGGAGATGGAGTTCGTGCCGTGCCGGTCGGCGGAGTCGGTGCGGCGGTTTCCGGGGCTCGAGCGGGCGGGGGAAGCGGAGGAGCTGCAGGTCGTGTCGGACGAGGGCGAGGTGTGGCGCGGGGCGAAGGCGTGGATCGTGTCGCTCTGGGCGCTGGAGGAGTACCGCGACTGGTCGCTCAGGCTGTCGGTGCCCGCCCTCATGCCGCTCGCGCGCGGACTGTTCGCGCTCGTCGGAACGCAGAGACGGCGGCTTTCGGGGTGGCTGGGGCTGCGCGCGGAGGAGAGCGTCGTCGAAGAACTGCAGGCGATGGCCGCGCCGCGGTGCGCGGGCCTTTCCGAAGTGGCGGGCGGGTTGTGCTCGGGAGCGCCGCCCGGATCATGAGGGGGGGCTATGGGGCCGGGATTTCCAGTCCCTCGAGCGCCTGCTTGCGATGGAGCTCGATCGCCTCCCGAAGTGCGGAGCGAAGGTTGGAGAGCAGCGCCGGCCGGGTCCGGGCCTGCGAATTCACGCCGGGAACTTCCTCGACCCAGCCGATCCACCACTTCCCTCGATGCTGAATGACGGCTGTGCACTCGATATTCATGGCTGCCATTATAGCGCAGCGCGACAGCCGCGGATGACGCGCGAGCTAATCGCTCCTCCGCCCCCCGAAAAGCCCCGATCTCAGCGCGAAGTACAGGAGCTGCAGGATGGCCGCCGCCGCCGCCGCGACGTACGTCATCGCCGCGGCGGTGAGCACGCTCCGGACGCCCGCAGCTTCCTCCGCGGTCACGATGCCGCTCGCGCGCAGGGCCGCCATGGCGCGGCGGCTGGCGTCGAATTCGACGGGGAGTGTGACGATCTGGAAGAGGACGATGATGCCGAAGAAGAGGACGCCGATTTTGGCGAGGTCGAGGGAGTGGAGGAAGAAGCCGATGATGACGAGGATGAGGCCGAGGTTGCCCAGGGGGGCGAGGGGGACGATGGCGGAGCGCAAGGCGAGCATCGGGTAGCGTTTCGCCTGCTGAAGGGCGTGTCCGGCCTCGTGGGCGGCGATGCCGATCGCGGCGACGGAGGGGGCGTCGTGGTTCTGGTGGGAGAGGCGGAGCGTCTTCGTGCGGGGGTCATAGTGATCGGAGAGGAACCCCCCGACCGACTCGATCCGGACGTCGGTGACGCCCTGCGAGCGCAGCACGGCCTCGGCCGCCTCGGCGCCGGTGAGGTTCCGCGAGTTGCGGATGCGGGACCACTTCCCGAACGCCGACGAAACCCACCCCTGCGCCACGAGGCTCAGGAGGAGCGCGGGACCGACGAGGATCAGGTAGAGCGGGTCGAGGAACATTCTGAGGATCTAACGGGGGGCGGGGGAGCGCTATTCCCTCGCGCGGTCCGGCCGACTCCGATCCACGACTTGGGCTTGATCCTTTGAGAATTGAGAGTTTTCTTGGTCCTTGGGCATTAGCGCTTCCCCCGGCCGCCCAAGTCCGCGCTCGTCCCTTGTCATCCCCGAGGGTAATCCCCGATCACGGGCGACCCTCACTTTTCCTTGAGGAAATCCGGCAGGTACTCCCCCTCGCCCGCCGGCTTCTCCGCTTCCTTCCTCTTCATCTCCTCCATCCGGAGCTGGAGATAACTCCCGCTCGACATGCGGTCTTCCTTCCCGGGGCCCGCGAAGACCTCGATCGCCGTCCTCTTCAGAAGCCCCTTCTGGACGACGTTGATCCCGTGGCAGCGCGTCTGGCAGAGGCCGCAGCCGACGCAGAGTTCGGGGATCACCACCGGGGCGAGGAAGCCGCTTCCCTCGACGGGCGCGCCGTCGCCGTCCGTTTCGACGTGCATGCGGACGAACTCGATGGCGCGGTAGCCGGCGGCGTCGCACTCGTCGACGCACATCTGGCAGGCCTCGCGACCGGCGAAGGGCAGGCAGGTGGGCTGGTCGACGATGGCGAGGCCCATGCGGGCGTGGCGTTTTTCATCGAGGGGAAGGGCCCGGATGGCGCCGGTGGGGCAGACCTGGCCGCAGTTGTTGCAGCCGGGGTCGCAGCCGGACCAGTTGGGGTCGGCTCTGGGGGTCCAGAGGCCCTGGAGGCCCTGTTCGAAGCCCATCGGCTGGAGGACGTCGTTCGGGCAGGCCTTGAAGCACTCGCCGCACTGGATGCAGAGCTTGAGGAAGTCCGGTTCGGGCAGGCTTCCGGGCGGCCGGATCGGGGCGACCGCCGGCGCGCCCCAGGCGAGTTTCGTTCCGAACGCCGCGGCCACGCCGGCCGCGATGCCGGCGAAGAAGCCGCGCCGCGACACCGGGAGTTCGTGCACGGGCGGGTCGTTCTCCACCTTCAGGTCCGACTGGTTCCAGCGGTCAACGAACTTGATCGCGTGGGTGGGACAGACGCCGCCGCAGGTCTGGCAGAGCGTGCAGTCCGCCGTGCGCGTCGTGAAGTCGGCCTTGATCGCGTCGAACGGGCAGATCTCGACGCACTTGTTGCAGTTGATGCAGGTCGTCTCGACCTTGCGCTCCGTTGCGCGGAAGAGGTTCGCCACCGAGAACATCGCGCCGGTCGGGCAGAGGTAGCGGCACCAGAAGCGGGGGCGCCAGAGGCCCATCGCGAGGACGGCGGCGAAAAGGGCGATGGAGACGAAGTGGCCGGCGTTCATCGGGGGGACGAGGTACCAGTCGCGCATGAGGCCGGACTGGACGGGGGCGACGGTGTGAAGAAGCCCGCGGGTGACGACCGGGATCGCCGCGACGAAGCCGGAAAGGAGGACGCCGAACATCGACGCGACGAGCGTTCCGGCCAGCAGGTAGTACTTGAGGTTGACCCACCAGCCGTCCTTCCTGATCTGGAAGCGGGTGACGCGCCGGCCGACGGCCCAGTCGAACAGGTCGATGAGCGTGCCGAGGGGGCAGACGTAGCCGCAGAAGCCGCGGGGGAAGAGGAGGCCGGTGGCGATCATCAGGCCGGCGAATCCCAGCGACCAGACCCAGGTCCGCGCGGCGATGGCGGTGGAGACGCTGACGAGCGGATCGAGGGCGAGGAAGATCTCCGCGTCCACGATCTCCCTCGCGTCCCGGTGCGCGGCGTACTCCTTCGTGCCGTAGGGCCAGCAGACCCAGAAGAAGAGAACGAGGAAGCCCAGCATGAAGGCCGTCTGGACGACCCGGCGGACCGGCGACGAGAGCCAGGTGGGTCCGATCCTCGCGAGCAGCCGCCGGAGCCGGCCGGGCCCGGCGGCGCCGGGATCGGCCGAGCGCTTTCGTTTCAGGAACGGCAGGAAGAGGTCGAGCCGCATTACTTCTGTTTCACCATTCCCTGGTTGAGCGCCTTGGCCGTGGCGTTGAGGATGGCTTCCGAGGTAATGGTCGCTCCCGTCGTCGCGTCCACGCCCTTGACGCCCTGTTTTTCCACGATCCGGCGCGGCGTTTCGGTGAGCGAGGAGTAGAACTGCTTTTCCCGGTGGGCGGTGACCTTGACGGACGTGATTCTCCCGCCCGCCACCTTGACCTCGACCTCGACGGGCGCCTCATATCCGAGGCTGTCGGCCTTCCACGTCCCGGGGCGGACGCGCCTGAGGTCGAGCGCTTCGAACAGCTTCACCGCGACGATGTTCGCCTGGGCGCGATTGAAGATGCGCGGCTCGTCTCCCTGGTCACTCTTCCCGAGGGCGACCACCTTCTCGTACCACGCCACAGCCTCGTCGAACTTCTGCGCCGCGCGGCAGGCGTCGCCCGCGCACAGGAACCCGACGTATCCTCCGCGGGCTTCGGCCATCTTCATGGCGCGGTCGAATTCGCCCATGTCGGACCACAGCTTGATGATGCTCCCGTGCCGGGTGTTGTCGGCGCCGTAGCCGTCGATCAGCTCGACCGCCATCTCCCTGCACCCGAGTTCCCAGTACGTGTCGGCGAGATCGAGCGTGGTCTCCTCTTCGTCGCCCTCCTTCATTTCGCCGGCCTTGCGCCACCAGAACGCCGCCCGCGGGTAGTCCTCGAGGAGGTTGTGGTACATGCGGGCCGCGGCGTACATCGCGCGACGCACGACCGTCTTGTCCTTGCTGGTGGACATGAGTTCGTGCATGAAGCGGACCCCTTCCTTCCATCGGGAAGGGTTTTCGTTGATGACGCTCCAGATGTACTGCCCCACGTTCTTGCTCTGGTCCCACGCGCCGCCGGGATTTTTCGGCCAGGAGAGATCCAGCGTCTTGGGAGCGTTGGGCTTGACCGTCTTGAACCAATCCGGCGCGGTGGCGCCCTGCCTCTTGATGAGATCCTCGACCTCCGCCCGTGTGCGCGTCTTCCTCGGCGCCGGTTGCTGGGCGGCGAGCGCGCCCTGCAGGAGGAGAAGGGTGGCCAGCGCCGCCGGAATCAGCTTCACAGCGGGAATCCTCCCGTCGCCAGCGTCCGCCCGTCCTTCGTGACGATGTAGGCGTCCGCCCCTTCCGTCGCCTCGACGAGTTCCATTCCCCGCTCCGGCCCCATCACGAACACCGCCGTCGAGAGCGCATCCGCCTCCATCCCCGTCCGCGCGGCGATCGTCACGCTCGAGAAGTGGCCGGGCGAGCGGCCCGTGACCGGATCGAAGACGTGGTTGGCGGACCTGTCCTCGTTGAAGGAAGTGGCGTAGTCGCCGGACGTCGCCAGGCAGCGGTCTTCCAGCTTCGCCACGTCGATCCACGCGTCGGGGCGCCGGGGGTGCTGGATGCCCGCCGTCCACGGGCTGCCGTCCGGCTTCCGCCCCGTTGCGGCGAGCTCACCTGCGTCGACGAGCGCGGCCTGCACGCCGTGGGTCCGAAGCACCGCGAGCGCGCGGTCCGTCGCGTAGCCCTGCGCGATCCCGTTGAGCGTCACGGCCATGCCCGGGTCGAGGCGGACCTCTTCCGGCGAAACGCGGAGCCTCCGCCAGTTCACCCGCAGGCGTGCAGCCCCCACTTCTTCTTCGCCGGGAAGCGCCCCGTTCCGCGCGGCCGTCGCGTACAGCTCCCAGAGCGGCTGCACCGTCACGTCGAACGCGCCGCCGCTCGCGCGCGCCGTCTCCTGCGCCTTGCCGAGCACTTCCAGGATAAAAGAGTGCGGCCGGAGCAGCACGCCGTAGCGATTGAGAAGGGACAGCTGGCTCTGCGGCCGGTAGAGGCTCAGGACCGACTCGACGCGCTCCAGCTCCTCGAACGCCGCTTCCAGTGCCTGCTCCGCCGCCTCCCGGTCCTCGTGGAGCGCGGTCATGGAGACCCGGGCGCCGAGCGCGCGCGACGTGCGCGTCACGGCCTGGAGGCCGCGCGGCCGCAAGAGTCCGCACGCGGCGGCCCCGGCGCCGCCGCCCAGGAGGAGGAGGAAACGACGACGGCTGATCATGGAGCTCCGATCCTCTGCAATGGGTCCGCCCGATTCTCGCCTGAATGGCCGGAATCCGCGCCGCTGAATATGGAGGACGGCAGTCCGGCGCGGCCGTTACAGCCGCACGGCCAGCGCCAGCCGGAACCCCACGGTGAAATTCACGTACTCGCGCGTGGCGGCGGTGCGAATGGTGGAGCGCATCTGGGCTACGGACTGCGGCCAGGAGCAGCCGCGGATCATGGTCCATCGGCGGCCGGACTTGAGGCTGTCGTTCAGGCACCACTGCTGGATGTTGCCGCCCAGGCCGCGCACGCCATAAGGGGACTCGTCGCCGGGGAACGCGTGCACCGCGTCGGGCTTCATCTTGACCGGCTGCGAGACGTTGCAGTTGCCGAGCGCCGCGTCCGCGGTATTGCCCCACGGGAACGTCCGCCGGTCGGGACCGCGCGCCGCCTTCTCCCACAACTCCTCGTGCGGGAGCCCGATCACCCGCCCCTCGCGCCGCGCCGCCCAGATCGCGTACGACGCCGCGTCCCACCACGACACCCCGAACGCCGGCCAGTCCTCGTCCCAGTCCGCGTCCGCGTAGTGCAGCTTCGTCCCCTTCCCCGCGCTCGGCACCTCCCAGCGCCCCCCGGTACACGGCCACCATGTCCCCGCCCCGCCGCTCTCGTGCGGCGCGCGCCGCGCCGCCTCCTCCGGATCGCCCAGGTCGTTCAGAAACGCGGCGTACTCGCGGCAGGTGACGGGGAAGCGCGCGATCGCGGCGTCATCGAGGGTGTGCGACTCGGCTTCGTCGGTGTAGGCATTGCCAGCGTCGCCCTGCCAGCCGTACTCGCCGGCGGCGATGGGGATGAAGGAAGCGGGGATTTCGCCGGGCTGGAAGAGCGTGATTTCCGCCGCGGTGTCTTCCTGCCGGCGGACGAGGACGGGGACGCGCGCCGGGTCGTACCCGGGGGCCGCGACGACGAGGAGCCACGAGCCCATGGGCCAGGGACGCGGGGGAAGGGGTGTTTTCCCGAGATACAGGCCGGGACCGCGGGGGGTGTAGGGAGAGTGGGGGAAAAGATATTCGAGATGCTGGGGGAGCGGATCCCCCGTTGTTTCGGAGTGCGGGCGCGCCAGTGGCGCGCCCGCACCGCGATCCACGGAAGGCTCGGTTCCTGGGGTCACCGGAACCATGACCCGATCGTTTTCTTCGTACTTCCACGCCCACACGTCCGCCCCTTCCACCGCCCTCGTCCCGCACCGCGCCCCATGGACTTTCAGGCGAAGCGGCCCCACCGCTTCCCAATCCGGCATCCCCTCGCTTCCCTCGTCCCCGAACCTCCGTCCGGACCACGGATGGCAGTCGAACACGCGCAGCTCCGCCGGGGCGACGTCCCGGCCCTCAATCAGGCAGCGGCACGGGTACGCGCGCGTCCGCACGGCGAGCGTCCCGTCGCCGCGGAGGCTCCCGTCGAGGCTGCCGTCGTTGAACTGCTCGGCGAGGCGGCGGTTGAGGACCATGCCTTTGGCGTCGCTGCCGTCCTCCGCCTCGAGGTAGCGCTCCCAGTAGAGTTCCGCGCGGAGCCGCCGCGCGCCGGCGTGCTCGGGGGAGTTCGCGAGCGCGGAGGAGAGCGCCGCGTTCGCCGCGCTGAACGCGCCGATCGCTTCCTCTTCGAGCGCCCGCGCCCGGTCCTCGAGCGCCCACACGGGCCGCTTGATTTCGGCGGGCTCGCTCGGCTTCGTCGTCTCCCGCGCCTCGCGCGCCTTCACCTGGGCCTCGCGGGCTTCGCCCCGCAGCCGGCGCCAGCGCTCCCGCGCGGCCCGCGCCTCTTCCGCCTGCTCGCCCGCGAGCTGCTCCCGCCGCTCGCGCTCGCGCGTGCCTTCGAGCCAGGCTTCGACTTCAGCCTCAAGGGCGGCGGCGTCGGGGAAGCGGTCGTGCTTGCGTTTCGAAAGGGCCTTGCGGCAGATGGCGGCGAGTTCGGGCGGGGCGGCATCGAGGGAGGGAACGGGTTCCTCGATGACCTTGAGAAGCGTCTCCCACGCGGTCCTGCCCTCGAACGGGGGCCTGCCGGTGAGGATTTCGCACAGGATGGCGCCGAGCGAATACACGTCGCTGCGTTCGTCGACGTCTTCGATCTTCCCGCGCGCCTGTTCCGGGGGCATGTACGAGGGGGTGCCGAGCACCGCTCCTGCGATGGTGAGTTTCGACGAGCTGTGCTGTGCCGCCGAAGAATCGCCCGAACTCGCCGCCGCCGTTCCGCCCTCCCGCCCTTCCGCCCTCTCGCCCTTTTCCTTCGCCAGCCCCCAGTCCACGACCAGCGTCTCGCCGAAATCCCCCAGCATGACGTTTGCCGGCTTGAGGTCGCGGTGAATCACGCCTTTCGAGTGCGCATACGCCACCGCCCGGCACACGTCCCGGAACGCCTCGACCAGACGCCGCTGCTTCCACTTTCCCTCGCGGATCACCTGCCGCATGTCGCGCCCTGCGATCCGTTTCATGGAGTAGAAGGCCTCGCCCGTCGCCGCGAGCACGCCGAGCTCGTGAACCGGCACGATGTTCGGGTGCTCCAGCCGCCCCGTGAGGCGCGCTTCGCTCCGGAACCGCTCGAGCGCGTCCGCGGGCGCCCCCGCGAGCAGGAGCTTGAGCGCCACGGTCCGCCCGAGGTCCGTGTCCGCCGTCTCGACGACGCGCCCGAGCCCGCCGCGTCCGATCTCGGGTCCCAGCACGTATCGCGCGTCCGGCGTCCGCGTGAACGACACCGCGACGGCCGCTTCCTTCCCCGCCCCCGAGCCGCCCGTCGGAAGCGCAATGCGCGTCTTCTCCAGGGCCTCCGACGAACCTCCTGTCCCCATTTCCCGTTCCCGCGCCCGAAGTCGCGCGAGCCCGTCCGCCGTCAGCGCGCCGCGCTCGACGAGCACCGACCCGAGGTCGCGCCCGCGGTCCGCGATCCACGCCTTCGCCGCCGCGCGCACCCTCCGCGCGTCCGCGCCGTCCTCCAGAGCCAGCGCAAGCAACAGGGAAGGTTCCACGCGCCCAGTCTCGCCGAGCGCCCCCGCCACGCCAACCCAAATGGACGCGCGAAACGCCGAACTCCGAACGCCGAACCCCGATCGCTTCAAGCCAATCGAACCACGACACGCTATGCTCACGCGATGCCCGACCAACCCACGAAAACGAAACCGGCCTGGCGCTGGTTCTTCAGCCTCGTGAAACCGTGGGCCCCTCGCCTCTCCGTCGCCGCCGTCTCGCTCGCCCTCTCCGGCAGCGTCTCCCTCCTCGTCCCGGCCGCCGCCGGCCGCGCCGTCGACGCTGCCCTCGTCGAAAAATCGCTCGGCAACCTCCGCCTCGTCGTCTTCGGCCTCATCGGCCTCTTCGCCGTCTCCGCCGTCCTCGACTATCTCGAGAATTGGCTCATCCAGGGCGCCGCGGCCAGCATTCTGCGCGACCTCCGCGCTCGGCTTCACGCGCACCTTCTGACGCTGCCCCCCGCCTTCTACGATACCCGCCGCACGGGCGAGCTGCTCTCGCGCCTCAACAGCGACACCGGCACCCTGGGATCCGTTCTCACGCGCGACCTCGTGAGCGGCCTCCAGCGCTCGCTCGTGCTCGTCGGCTGCCTCGCGATTCTGTTCACCGTCCACCTGCGCCTCACCGGCGTCATGCTCGCCGCCATCCCGCCCATCGTTTTCGCCGCCGTGCTGTTCGCGCGCCGCATCGAAAGAATCTCCGAGCGGGAACAGGACGCGCTCGCCGAAGCCAACGTCGCCGCCGAGGAGTCCCTTTCCGGCATCCGCACCGTCCAGGCCTTCGGGCGCGAGCCGGAGGAGCGGGAGCGCTACATGAAGCGGCTGGCCGCCCTTTTCGCGCTCGAAATGAAAAGCACCATGGGCTGGGGCATCTTCCACTCGCTCGTGAGCTTCATCGGGTTCAGCGCTTTTGCCCTGGTCCTTTGGTACGGCGCCTCGCTCGTCGTCCAGCAGCGCCTCACCGCCGGCCAGCTGACCTCGTTCCTCCTCTACACCATGACCGTCGCCGCCTCCGTCGGCTCCCTCACCTCCCTCTACGGCCGCCTCGCCGCCGCCGGCGGCGCCACCGGCCGCGTCCGCGAAGTCCTCGACACGCCCGCCGCCATCGCCGATGCCCCCGACGCCCGCGCCCTCCCGCGCCCCGCCGGTCATGTCGCCTTCCGCGAC
Source organism: Planctomycetota bacterium (assembly GCA_016190145.1). Lineage (GTDB taxonomy): Bacteria > Planctomycetota > MHYJ01 > WSZJ01 > WSZJ01 > WSZJ01. Next base: position 34,741 of record JACPRD010000058.1, read on the forward strand.
GTCCGCTTCAGCTACCCGACCACCACCCGCCCGGCCCTCGACGGCGTTTCTCTGGAAGCGGCGCCCGGCGAGATGGTCGCGCTCGTCGGCCCGTCCGGCGGCGGCAAGACGACGCTCGTCTCGCTCCTGCTCCGCTTCCATGACCCCCAGTCCGGCTCCGTCACCGTCGACGGCCACGACACGCGCTCGCTTCGCCTCGCCGACCTGCGCGCGGCGCTCGGCTTCGTCCCGCAGGACATCTTTCTTTTCGGCGGCACGGTCGCGGAGAACATCCGCTACGGCCGGCCGGGAGCGATCGACGCCGAGGTCCGCGGCGCCGCCGAGGCCGCGCAGGCCGCGGCGTTCATCGAGCGCCTCCCCCAGAAGTACGACACGCTCGTCGGCGAGCGCGGCGTCCGCCTCTCGACGGGGGAGCGCCAGCGCATCGCGATCGCGCGCGTCATGCTGCGCAATCCGGCCATCGTGATCCTCGACGAAGCCACGAGCTCCCTCGACGCCGAGTCCGAACACCTCGTCCAGAAGGCGTTCGACCGCCTGTTCGAGGGCCGCACCACCCTCGTCATCGCCCACCGCCTCGCCACCGTCCGCAAGGCGACGCGCGTCGCGGTCCTCGAGAAAGGAAAGGTCGCCGAGCACGGAACGCACGCCGAGCTGCTCGACAAGGGTGGCCTCTACCGGCGCCTGTGCGAGCTGCAGATGCTCGCGGAGGGGAAGTCGGAGGAGGGGGAAGCGAAGGCGTGAGGCCGGCCGCGCGCGCGGCTACCTGCCGCGCATTTTCCTCCGGCCCTTGCTCGCCGCCGACACCTTGCGAGGCGCCCGCGCGCTGACACCGGACTTCGACGGGAGGGGGTGCTTCAGTTTCCTCGGCCGGCCTCGGTAGACCTTAAAGGTGGGGAAGTCCCGGAGTGCGGCTTCGAACTCCAGTCGCGTGTACTCCTCGAATCGGCCTTCTTTGCAGGCCTTGACGGCTTCTTTGGAGAGCTTGTCGCGGATCTGACGCAACTCGATGTCTATCCGATCTCGAACCCGAGCCATCGGGCGACCTCCAAAGGCGTGCCAAGGAAGGGCGAGTCGAGCCTCCTTCCCCGGCACCATTTCTCTACGATTCTCCGGGTTTTCGGTCGGGCGAGGTCACCGACATCCCACGAGACCAGCGCGTCCGCCTTTGAGAGGATAGCAAAGGCCAGGTGCTGCATGTCCTGGAACTTCCGCTCACTCCAACCGCCGCTCGCCAGAAGCTCCATGACCGTGGCTTTGAGATGGATCGGAGGCGTGAGGAAGCCGGGACTTGCGGCGTACAACCGGCGACGGAGTAGTTTTCGCTCGGCCTGGTCTGGGGTCTGGTCGATTTCTTTCCGCACGACGTGCGATACCAGAAGCTGATGGTGACGCCCGACCGTGCGGAGGAATCGAAACGTGGCCCGCCTCCTCCAGTCCATGGCGGGGTCCGCGAGCCGCTTCCAGACGGAAGTCTCGATGTAGAGCTTTCGCGGGTTCTTCGTCACGCCCGCATCTTGGGCATGCCCGTCTGTCACAGTCAATAGACTGTCCCCGAAAAATAAATCATGGCACTTGATGTGTCCGGAATATGTGACTCGCGGCGCCCGATCCGGCATCATGTCCCCATGCCGTGGCGCCATGACCCTGACGACGACGAGCCCGAATTCGAGGAAGAGGATTCCTCCGAACAGGCGGACGAGAGCGACGTCACCCAGCCCTGCCCCGAATGCGGGCGCGAAATCTACGACGATGCGGAGCGCTGCCCGCACTGCGGGCATTACGTCACGCGGGAGGAGGGAAGCGGTCCCGGGTGGCCGCTCTGGATGAAGATCGCCGCGGCGCTCGCGCTCGCCGCCGTGGGTCTCTGGCTCCTGTCCTGGTGCGCGGCGGCGCTGTTCTGAAATAGATCGCGGGGGCTCAGGGAACACGGCACTGGCGCGAGCCCCCGCGTCCGGACACCGGGCGCGCGGTGCCGGGGGCCAGGCTACGAACCAGGCGCCCCCGGACGATTGACGGCCAACTGAACGCCGCGCGTCCGGAACGACCAGCAAACTCAGGGTGAGCGGCGAAAGACCTGCAGCGATCCTGAATCCGCCCACCCGCCTGACCTGACCGCTCCGACCGGAAGCGCGTCGCCGACGGGGTCTTGACAGCCCTGGTCCCTTTCTGCCCCGAAACTCCCGGCTGCGCGACGGGCGCGCTTCCGTACGGCACCTTCACCTCACCAGCTCATGTCGCGGTCGCGCTCTCTGCGGCACGAGCGGCGTCCTGCAGCCGCCGACGGGCCATTTACGGGGGCCGGTGGGCCGAGTGCTCGGGCACTTCCACCATTGGCTTTCAGGGCTTCGCGCCCTTCCCGCTGTCGCCGTCGGAACGGCTCTATAACTCGCTGCAACGTGCGTGCCGTCATGGGAAGCATGCGGGCGCGTGTTTGGGGTTTCGCGCTGGCTCAAAGTCCGCGCACCGCTGGGGAAGATCAGACAATGCGGAAGAGCCGTGCTTCGTGCTTCGTGCCTCGTCCTTCGTTTCCGCGCGCCGGGCCGCCCACGAAGCACGACGCACGAAGCACGAATCCGCGGCGCGCGCAACCCGCCCCCGTTCCATCGCCGGCGCCGCCCGCGCTTCAACGAGAAACGATGAACGAGTAACGATGAACGCCACCTCGGTCCCGCCTATTTCCCCGCCCCCGCCGCCCGCCGCCTCTCCCTGAA
>JACPRD010000044.1 GCA_016190145.1 Planctomycetota bacterium
ATCCTATACCGTCCCCCATGCGCCTCCCCCACCCTCTCGCCCTCGTCCGCCGCCGCGGCCCGCTGGCGGTCCTCGTGGGAACGACCGCCCTCGCCGCCGGCATCGCGGGCATCGAGTTCGTCCCCCGCCCCGCGCGCGCCGCCGCGCAGGTCCAGGTCACCGGCCTCCGCCTCCCCGCCGACGCCGCCGCCGCACTCCCGGGCCTCGACCCCGAGTCCGGTCCCAGCGCTTCCCTCGTCACCTCCGACCCCGTCCTGCGCATCGCGGTGGTGAGGATGGGGGACGGGTGGTGGAAGGGGCTGTCGTCGGGGGCGGACGAGGTTGAGTTGGCAGCGTACGGGGAGGCGAAGACCGGGGAGGCGCCGAAGCGGATCCTGGCGAAGGTGAGCCGGCGGGTGCTGGACGCGGCGGTGGACGACGCGCGCGGTCGCGTGGCGGCGGAGCACGACCGGGCGACGGGGCTCGTGACGGTGACGGCGAGCGCGTGGAAGGCCGACGCGGCGCGGGCGCTGGCGGACGCGGCGGCGGAGGCGTTCGCGGCGTACGCGGAGTGCGAGGTGCGCGAGCGGATGCTGCAGACGGTCGAGCTGCTGAAGGAGCGGCAGGCGGCGACGCTAGCGCGGCTGACGGAGGTCGAGGGGAAGATCGCGAAGCTGCGGCCCGCGGGGATTCCACAGGAGTTGCTGGAGCTGCGGCGCCCGGACCTGCCGACGGCGCTCGCGCGCCTCGCGGAGCTGCAGGCGCGGTACTCGGACGCCGAGGCCGAGCTGCGCGACCTCTCCGCCAAGATCAACGACCCCAACTACACGTTTCCCGTGGACGTGGACGAGGACTCGACGGTCCAGGCGTGCACCGGCGAAGTCCTTCGCGCGCAGGCGCGCCTGGGCGAGCTGGAGGGAAGGCTGGCGAAGACCGATCCGCAGGTCAAAGAAGCCCAGTCGCAGCTCTCTTCGTGGAACACCCAGCTCACCGCGGCGCGCGCGGCGGCGGTCTCGACCCTGTCCGCCAAGGCCCGCGTCCGCGCCATCGACCAGATCCGATCCCTCTCGGAGCGGCGCGACGCGACGAAAATCGAATACGAGGCGCTCGACGCCCGCGTGACGAAGGAGCGGGCGGAATGGGAAGCGCTGATCCAGGAGAAGATCCGCGCGACCGAAGGCGCGAATTCCCCCGAGCTCGCGTCGCTCACGGCCGAGGCCTCGGCCCTGCACGCGCATTTCACCCGCATCCTCTCGGCGCGCCTCGCGGCCGAGTTCGAGGGCGGGGCGCGCTCGAAGCCGGCGGCCGTCGTCGCCGGCGCCCGCGACGCGAAGCCCGCGCGCTGGCCGCAGGCCGCCACCTGGCCCGCCGCGGCCCTGGCCGCCCTCCTCCTCGCCGCCGCCGCGTGGCGCCTCCCCCGCCAGGCCGGCCCCCGCCTGCGCACCGAGCACGATCTCCAGCGCGCACTGCGCATCCCCGTCATCGGCCTCGGCCCCCTCGCCGTCCCCAGCCAGCGCCTCCTCTTTCACATCGATCCCCGCCATCCCTTCACCGAGGCGTACAACACCATCGCCACCCTCATCGAAAGCTACGCCGCCGACCACGCCGCGCGGACCTTCATGGTCACGAGCGCCTCCGCTGGCGAGGGGAAGTCCACGCTCGTCGCCAACCTCGCCATCGCCCTCGCGCGCGCCGGCCAGCGCGTCGTCGTCATCGACGCCGACCTGCGCAAGGGCAACCTCCACGAGATCTTCGGCGTCCCGAACGACCGCGGGGTATCGGAAGCGGGCCTCGATGAAACCGGCCAGCCCGTCATCCTCGAAGTCGACGCCCTCCTCAAGGACACTTCCGAACCCGGCCTGAAACTCCTCTCCAGCGGCCCCCCCTGCGCGAACCCGGTGGCGCTTCTCAAGGGAAGCGCCTTCAAGGCGCTCCTCGCGGAGACGCAGCAGAAGGCGGACACGATCTTCATGGACGTGCCGGCGGTGCTGACGGCGGTGGACCCGCTTCTCCTCACGGCGATGGCCGACGGCATCATTTTCGTGGCGGCGGCGGGGGAATCGAAACGGGAGGACGTGGCGTACGCGAAGAAGCTGCTGGAGAACACGCACGGGCGGTTCGTGGGGGCGGTGCTGACGAAGGCGACGGAGGAGGCGCGTGCGATGCCGCCGGAGGAAGCGGAAAGTCGGACAAAGCCGGCGGAGGGGGTCTGATGAAGATGCGGGTGTGGCTCGTGTGCCTGTTCGCGGCCGCGCTTCCCGCACGGGCGGACCGCGCGGCGGCGGAGCGGGCGGCGGCGGAGGGGGACGCGGCGCTCTCGCGCGGGGACGCGCGCGGGGCGATCGAGGCGTACGGGCGGGCGATCGACGCGGATCCGCGCTGGCCGGTCGGCTGGGGGCGGCGGGCGCTGGCGAAGCTCGACGCGAACATGCCGGCGGACGGGCTGGAGGAATTCGGACGCGCGATCGCTCTCGAGCCCGACTCGTTCGAGTGGCGGATCGGGCGCGCGCAGGCGCTGCTGCAGCTCGACCGGCCGGGCGGGGCGATCGAGGACATGGACCATCTGCTGAAGAAGTTTCCGGATTATCCGGACGCGCTCACGATCCGGGGGATGGCGCTCGTGCTCTCGGGCGACGTGGACGCGGGCCTCGCGCAGCAGGACCGGGCGCTCCAGCTGTCGGGCGGCGATCCGCGGCTCCTCGTGCGCAACGAGGGCCTGCTGCGGAAGGCCGACTGGCCCGCGCTCCTCGCGGACCTCGACCGGCGTGACGCCGCGGGGATCCGCGACGGCTCGGCCGCCTTCTACCGCACTGTGGCGCTCGTCGAATCCGGCGAGTACGACCGGGCCGCGGAAGTCGTCGCCGCGCTGGCGCGCGGCCCGCGCTCAAACGTCCTCGCCGCCTGCCGCGTCTGGCTCGCCTCGACGCCGGACGCCGGAAAGCATTTCGACCCCGCCGCCGCCGAGCGTGAAATCCCCGCCCTCGCCGCGGACCTCGCCGATTCCAACGGCTTCGTGACGCACGCCCGCGCGCTCTGGCTCCTCGACCGACCGCAGGATGCCTTCGATATCCTCGCCACCCGCGGCCGGCGCACCCACTTCGGCACCCTGCTGTGGCTCGGAGCGAGCTGCTGGAAACTCGGCCGCTTCGAGGAAGCCCACGGTGTCCTGCGCGACGCCCGCCGCCTCAATCCCCATTTCGCGAAACACGCCGCGCGCATCCCCGGCTTCGCCGAGTTCGCCGCCTCCGTCGAAACCGAGCTCAAGGCCGAGGCAGGCGCCGACCGCGGCCGCCTCGGCGCGGAACTCGCCACTCACCTCCTCACCGTCGCGGAAATCGAAACCCTCGTCCGCAGCTACCGCTTCGCCCAGGCCGCCGACGAATACGCCCGCCTCCTCCAGTCCGTCGCCTCCGCCGCCCGCAAAGCCGAAATCGAAGCCCGCCTCCCCGAAGTCCGCGGCATGGCAGGCGCCCTCGCGAAACTCGTCGCCTCCGTCAACCGCGCGGGCGGCAAGACGAAGGTCAAGGTCGGCAGGACCGAACTCACCCTCTCCAAAGCCGACGACGCCGCCTTCGACTTCACTATCCCCGGCGGAAACGGCCGCTTCCTCTGGGCCTGTCTCGATACCCCCGTCTTCTGCGCCCTCGCCCTCGAAACCGCCCCTTCCCCCGAGGAAACCCTCGGCCTCGCCTGCCTCGCCTGGGACGCCGGCGAACGCGCGCTCGCGATGAAGCTGTTCGAGGAAGCGGCGAAGAAGAAGCCCGCCCTCCGCGCAGGCGTGAACGCGTTCGTCGCCCGTCGCCGCGGGCTGCCGCCCGGGGAGTTCGTCCTGTGGCGCGGGTCGTACGTCACGGCGGCGGAGAAGGCGAATTACGAGAAGGGGCTGGTGCCATTCGAGGGGGCGTGGGTCACGCCGAAGGACCGGGAGCAGCTGGCGAGGGGGCTGGTGAAGATCGGGGAGAAGTGGGTGGCGGGCGAGGAGGCGGCGCTTCTCCGGAAGGGATTCCGGAAGTTCAAGGGCCAGTGGATGAGCCGGGAGGATCTCGACGCCGCGCGTTCGAACTGGGAGGACGCGTGGGCGGAGGAAACGGCGCACTACCGGATCCGCACGAACGAGTCCGAGGGATTTGCGAAGGATCTGGGGCTGCTGGTCGAGGCGGCGTACGGGGAGTTCCGGACGTTTTACGGCGACGAGCCGAAGCTGCCCGCGAAGGAGAAGATGGAGCTGTTCGCGTTCCGTTCGTACGAGGATTACCGGCGGTACTGCGTCGAACACAAGGCCGAGGCGCAGTTGAACGCCGCGGGGTTCGCGGCGAGCGGCTCCAACACGGTCGTCGGCTGGAACAAGACCCGCAACGGGCAGCAGTTCCTGCAGACCATGGTCCACGAGGCCGCGCACCTGTTCTGGTACCGCGTGGCGCCCGCCGCGCAGGCGCCGTCGTGGTTCGCGGAGGGGATGGCGACGTATTTCGAGGGGTACGCGTGGGACGGAAAGGCGTACAAGCTCACGTTCGTGAGCGAATCGCGGCTCCCGTTCGCGCGCGAGGCGATGAAGGGCGGACGGCACATTCCGATCGCGGAGCTCGTCGGCGCGGACGCCCTCGCGCTGATCAACAGGGACCCCACGAAGGCGCTGCTGTTCTACGCGGAGTGCTGGGCGCTCAACTACTTCCTGTGCCGGACGCAGAACAAGGCGTGGAAGGACGCGTACGCGGAGTACAGGAAGTCGGTCGCTCGGGGGAACGCGGATCCGCTCTCGAAGTTCTTCCCGGACCTGGGGAAGCTGGAGGCGGAGTGGGTGGAGTTTGTGAAGGGGATGTGAGGGCGGAGGACAACTTCAAAAGCAAATTCACAACTTCAATTAACTTCAAACGGACAACTTCAATTGCCAACGGCCGCAGTCCCTGGGCTCACCGAGTCTGAGAGAGTTGGCCCGCCCTTGACGTTTGAAGTTGCCTTTTTGCCTTTGAAGTTTCCCCTGAAGTTGTCACTTCCCCGACATCGTCTTCCCCGTCACCGGCTTCGTCGCCCTCCGGAGGAACAGGATCGCGAAGCACGTGTCCGTCACCGCGTCCGGCCCCCCCATTCCCTGCGCGCCGATCGCCCTCCACGACCCGGCGGCCTCCTGCTTCGCCAGGAGCCACCGGGCGCCGACGTCGTACCAGTCGTGCCGCCCGAACGCCGGATATTCGCCGAGCATCCCGACGCGCTCGAGCGCGTACAGGAAGTAGTAGTGCCATGTGTACTTGTCGCCCGTCCGGACCGAGGCCGTGGCCTTGTTCTTTTCGTACTCCGGATTCTCCTCCACGGTGAAATGCTCGGCGATCCACTCGATCCCGTCCTTGATTGACTTGTCCTTCCGGAAGTCCTGCTTCTCGCCATAGTGCGTCTTGAGGTAGTACTTGCAGATGATCAGCGAGCCGGTACACCCCGCCGTCATCGAGCCGTACGGCCCGAACTTCGTGTTCGTCGTTTTCTGGCCGCCCTTCTTTGCCTCCTCGCCGCTCTTCGCCTTGTACGCGTAGCTGTAGCTGAAGCCGCCCTTGTCATCCTGCGCCTCTTCCAGGATGTCGTGCGCCTCCTTCCAGGTCTCCTTCGGGATGATCACCTCGGCCGCCGCGCATGAACGCAGCCCGAGAATCGCGTACTGCGTGTTCGAGTGGTCCCCCGTGGGCGGTCCGCGACGGTTCCGCTTGATCGGAACCCGCTTCATCGCCCCCGTCCCGCCCCCGCCCGCGCGCGCCCCGCTGCCGCCCGAGTTCACGTCCGGCGGCGCCTCCAGGCCCGGGAACGGCTCGCCGTACGACCACTGGCCGTTCTCGCACTGGTTGTCCACCAGGAACTGCGCGCACTCCGCGATGCGTTTCTGGTTCGCCACCCGGTCGTACGCCTCGAGAAACATCGCCGTCAGCGCGACGTTGTACGTCTTCTCGAGTTTCTGCGTCTTCAGCCGCTCGACGCCGTCCAGGAACAGCTTGTGGTCGCGCGGAAACGTGGCCGAATGGTAGAGCGTGTACATCACCAGCTCCATCTGCTGGTTCCCGGCCGCCCAGCCGTTCCCGTAGTTCTTCGCGAGCCAGTTCGCGCCGCGGTCGATCGCGGCGTCGATGTCCTTCTGGTCGAGCCTGGCGGCCTGCCCCTGCGCGGCCGCGGATCCCGCGGCCAGGGCGAGGAACAGGGCGACGGATGTGGCGCGCATCTTCGTGGCTCCCCCGTTTGAGGTGAAGCCTGCAATTCTAGTCGCTGAGCGGCAAACGACCAAGCGAATGCGGAGCCTGCTCCGGTCACAGCGCATGTTCGACAGAACGCGCCATCCGCCAGGCCTTTGCGTGAGAGCCTGAGAGAGAATCGCGAGGAGGAGCGGTGGCCGGAAAGGCGCGGGCGAACTACCTCCACGTTCCCGAGCCGGATCAACTCCCGCGCCTTTCCGCGCCACCGCGACGACGACCGATTCTCTCTCAGGCTCTCAAGCGCTGCACGCCGGATCCGCCTCCCCACCCTCCGCAGGCATCGGCCGCTTCTTCCCCTTCTCCCGGTACATCTGCCGGTCCGCCCGTTCCAGCAGAACCTCGATCGCGCAGGGATCCCGGCGCTCGTACGGGATCATGCCCAGGCTCATGCCCAGCCTCCAGGGCCTGCCGGACTCCGCGTTGAATTCCGCCACCTTCTGCAGCAGGCGGCTCCGGATGAACTCCTGGCTGTCCCGGGTCGTGCTCGTCGCGAGGACTGCGAATTCGTCGCCGCCGATCCGCGCCACCACGTCGGATTCGCGGAAAGAGCTCCGAAGCGCCGCTGCGGCCGCGGCCAGCGCGGCATCCCCTTCCGCATGCCCGAACTGGTCGTTGATCGTCTTCAATCCGTCGAGATCGGCGAAGATCGCGACGCAGGAGCGGCCCACGCGGGCGACCCAGGCGAGGTGACGGGCCCCGATGTCCAGGAACCCGCGCCGGTTGAGCAGCCCGGTCAGCGGATCCCGGATCGACTGCCCGCGCAGATCCGAGAGGAGCTTCGCGCGTTCCATCGCGTAAATCGCCGCCCGCGTGATCGTCGCCTTGTCGCAGTCGCCTTTGATGAGGTACTCCTGGGCGCCCTCCTGAAGCGCTCTCACGCCCGTTTCCTCGTCCCGCTGCCCGGTCAAGACGACGATGGCGAGGTCGGGGGCGGCGGCGCGCGTGCGGGTCACGGCTTCGAGGCCGCTCGCGTCCGGAAGCGAGAGGTCGAGAAAGGCGACGTCCGCGCCCGCCCGCGCCAGGTGCGCCAGCCCGGTTTCGAGCCGGTCGGCCCAGATCACCTCGAACCGGACGATCCTCGCGGAAGTCGAGGCATGGTTGGCCAGGACTTCCTTCAGGTACCGCGCGTCGTACGGGCTGTCCTCGACGACGAGGAGCCGGATGTTTTCGATGTTCATGAGGCTCTCTCCCAGGCTCCGGGCTCGCGGCTGCGAAACGGAATGGTGAACTTGAATTCCGAGCCCCGACCCACCTCGGACTCGACCCAGATGCGTCCCTCGTGCCTTTCGACGATGCGCTTGCAGAGGGCGAGGCCGATGCCGGTCCCGGGAGTCGTGCCGCCGCCGGGGATCCGGCTGAAGATGGTGAAGAGCCGCGATCTCTGTCCGGGCTCGATGCCGGGCCCGTTGTCGCGCACGCCGAAGATCCAGTCGTCGGCCTCCCGCCGGCAGGACACGTGGATGACCGGCGGGTGCTCTCCGCGGTACTTCAGGGCGTTGCCGACGAGGTTCTGCAGGATCTGCGTCAGCCCCGTGCGGTCGGCGAAGACGACGGGAAGCGGGTCCGCGGTGATTTCCACGGGGCACTCGCCGATCGCGAGGCCGAGATTCGACAGGGCGTCGTTCAGGCACACCGCGGTTTCAACTTCCTCCAGGGGTCTCGGCCCCGCCTCGAGCCGTGCGTACTCGAGCATGTCGCTGACGAGTTCCTTCATTCTCTTCGCACCGTTGCCGATGAACTCGAGGAAGGTCGCGCAGTCGATGTCGAGGTGACCCGCGAGCCGATCGCCCAGCAGCCCGGCGTAGTTGGCGACGACGCGAAGGGGCTCCTGGAGGTCGTGGGAGACGAAGTAGGCGAATTCCTCGAGGTCGCGATTCGAGCGCTCGAGGTCGCTCGCCTTCGCGTGGAGTTCGTTTTCGACGCGGGTCCGGACCTCGATCTGCCGCCGGAGTTCCGCGTTGGCCTCAGTCAGCTCGAGCGTCCTGGTTTCCACGCGCTTCTCCAGGTCGTTGTGCGCCGCGCGCAACGCCTGCGCGGCCCGTTTCTCGTCGGTGATGTCCCGGCCGACGGCGTAGACGACCCGCTGGGCCGTGAGGGAGGCGACGTTCCAGAGCACGGCCCTCCAGGTTCCGTCACGGCAGAGGACGCGGGCTTCGAAGAGGGTGGCGTCGTCGCGCCTGGCGAGGCACCTGAACTGATTCCGCACGTGATCGCGATCGTCGGGGTGGACGAGATCGGCGAAGGACCGGGCCTTGAGGTCCCTGACCGGCCAGCCCGTGAGTGTTTCCCAGGCGGGATTGAGGTGGAGGAGGCCTCCGTCGAGTTCGGCGATGCAGAAGATGTCCATGGAGAGGGCGAAGAAGCGGTCCAGGTCCTCCTGGAGCATCCGGCGTTCGGTCACGTCGCGGCAGAGAATGATCATATAGAGGGGACGGTCGTCGGCGTCGCGGACCGCGTTCGTGCTGGTTTCCACCGTCAGGAGCGTGCCATCCTTGCGCCGCACGCTGACCTCCGCGACGCAGGCTCCGACGTCGCCGGCGGACTTGATGAGCCGCGTCTCCAGCGTGTCGCGAAGACGCTTGTCGCCCAGGAAACTGAGCGGCTGCCCCACCGCTTCCTCGGCGCCGAACCCGAAGATCTCCTCCGCCCGCCCGAGCCACCTCAGGATGCGGCCGTCCAGATCGGTGAGAATGATCGCGTCCGGGAGATGCCGCAGAAGCTCGTCGGAGAGCCTCAGGGCCTCTTCCGTCCGGCGGCGCGCGGTGATGTCGCGGAAGATGGCCGTGCGGACGACGCCGCGGGCGCCGATCCAGGTCGTCAGGCTCATCTCCATCGGGAACTCCCCGCCTCCGAGCCGCCTGCCGACGAACTCGGTGCCCTTGGCCGGGGCCGATTCCCCGTCCGGAGTCGCGGCTCCGGCGACTGTGCCCCTGAATTTCGTCAGGTTGCGGGGAGCGACCAGCGTCTCCAGCGGCCTCCCGAGCATCTCCTCGCGGGAATGCCCGAACAGGTGCGCGGCGCCTTCGGACCACGTCGTGATCCGCCCCGTTTCGTCGGCGCACACCATCGCCTCGCCCAGCACGCCCGTCACCGCGCGGAACCGCGCCTCGAGCTGACGCCCGCGGGTGTCGTGGCGGCGCAGGACGAGAAGCGCAAACAGCGTCGCGACGACCGCGGCGAGCATCACCTTGTCCGCGAGAAGGTCTTCGATCGAGTCGACACGGAGACCTCCCGTCGCCAGCACCGCGATTCCCAGGATCGCGACGAAAACGACCGCGCTTCCCGACACGAGCATCGCCCAGGGGAAACGCAGGCCCGCGGCGGGCGACCATCCGCCACCGGCGGGGAGCGCGCGGGCGGGAGGCTGGGGCGTGGCGCTGCCGCCTTCGGGCTGGGTGGGAAGCGTGACCGCCAGCAGGAGGCCGGGCGTGACCCGCTGATTCCAGTCGCCGGGCTGGCCCGACAAGGGCGGCGTCGCCCCGCCGGACGGCCGTGCGGGGGGCGAGTCCGTGAGCAACTGGCCGGGAACGGCGCCGGGTCGCGGTTCGTGCGGCTCGCTGGGTTGCATGCAGTCATTCCTGCCGCCGTGCGGCATTGGTGCGACCCCGGGAACTCGTTGCGAAACCGAAGGGGTGTGAGGAGGGTCGCGAGGAGAGAAGGTGATCCGGTCGTCCCGACGAAAAGATTCTAGTCGGACCTCCGGATCCGTCAGGCCCGGATCGAGCCCCGGTTCCACGATCGGGGGAAATCCTACGAGCGGCTCCACAGGTTGTATTTCAGGACGCACCAGAGAGCCCGGATCCCGTCCTTGACCCCGATCTTCTTCCCCTGCTTCCAGTTCCGCGGGTAGTACGTGATCGGTACCTCGTACACCCGGACCCCGAGGCGCGCGATCTTCGCCGTGATCTCGGGCTCGAACCCGAAACGGTTCTCCCGGATCTTCACCTTCCGCAGCACTTCGAGCCGGAACATCTTGTAGCAGGTCTCCATGTCCGTCAGGTTCAGGTCGGAGAACATGTTCGAGAATCGCGTCAGCATCCGGTTGATCAGCGTGTGCCAGTAGCGCAGCACCGGCCGCTCGTCCCGCGGCGCGAAACGGCTCCCGTACACCACGTCCGCCTTGTCCGCCGCGATCAGCGCGTAGAGCTTCGGCCACTCCTGCGGGTCGTACTCGAGATCCGCGTCCTGAACGATCACCACGTCTCCGCGCGCGTGCGCGAAACCCGTCCGAAGCGCCGCGCCCTTTCCCATGTTCTTCTCGTGCAGCACCAGCTGGTCGTACGTCCCCTTCAACTCGCCCTGCAGCATCTCCCGGCACCCGTCCGTCGAGAAATCGTCGACGACGATGATCTCCTTCGGCAGATCGACCTTCCGCACCGCTTCCAGAATCTGCCGGATCGACTTCGTCTCGTTGTAGCAGGGGACGATGACGGAGAGTTTGAGGGGCGTGGAGGGGTCGGTCATGGGGCGCGGATTCTAATGCGGCCGGCGGGCAATTTGGTAGAAGTGAGTTCATGGCTGAATCACCGCGTACCGAAATCGCCGACCTCGAAGGCACGGAAGCGCTCGACCAGGTGTTCCTGCTCACGAACGTCGAGCTGCGCCAGACGAAGGCCGGCGGGAACTTTCTGTCGCTCGAGCTTTCGGACCGGTCGGGCCGGATGCAGGCCAAGGTCTGGGACAACGCCGACGTGGTGATGAAGAAGGTCAAGGCGGGCGACTTCGTGCGCGTGCGGGGGCAGGCGAAGATCTACAACAAGCGGCTGGACATGACGGTCCACTCGATCGTGGCGGTGGACGAGAAGACGGTGGACAAGGCGGTGTTCGTGCCGCGCTCGCAGAAGGACGTGGGCGAGCTGCAGGCGGCGTACCGCGAGATCGTGAACGGCGTGAAGAACGCGTGGCTCAAGACCCTGCTCCGGACGTTCACGGAGGACCCGGAGTGGTTCGCGAGGTTCTGCGACTCGCCCGCCGCGGTGAGGCTGCACCATGCCTGCGTGGGAGGACTGCTCGAACACGTGGTGACGCTCTCGCGCCTCGCCATCGCGATCAGTCCCTTCTACCCCAACCTCGACCGCGACCTGCTCATCGCCGGCATCTTCCTCCACGACGTCGGCAAGGTCCGCGAACTCACGACCGACAAGGGGTTCCAGTACACGGACGAAGGACGGCTCGTGGGGCACATCGCAATCGGGTCGCAGATGCTGGAAGAGGTTGTGCGGGGAATCCCGGACTTCCCGGAGGATCTGCGACTGCGGTTGCAGCACATGGTGCTGTCCCACCACGGGGAGCTGGAGTACGGGTCGCCCGTGCTGCCGGCGACGATGGAGGCCGTGGCGCTTCACCATCTGGACAACCTCGACGCCAAGATCTACGCGTTCGACCAGGCGATGCGGGAGTCGACGACGGGGGCCGAGTCGTGGACCGAGTACAACAAGATGTTCGAGCGGTACCTGTACAAGGGGCCGCAAGGGCATGCGCGGGAAAACCCGTAGTCGGGACGCAAACCAGGGCCTGCGTGTCTCCCGTGCGGGCACGCCACTGGCGCGCCCGCACCTCGAATAACGAGGCCCCCCCGATTTCGTCCCCCAACACGGCTCCCGCTTCCCCGTATTACCTCAGTCCCAACCCGAACCGCACTTCCAGGAGGAATTTCATGCTCCGCCACACCTTGACTGCCGCCCTCGCCCTTGCCCTGCTCGCTCCCGCCGCTCGCGCCGAAGACGGCGCCGAGGAGAAGGAAAAGGCCCTCGACTACTTCGCCAGGGCGGTCAAGAACATGAACGAGTCCGAGGGCTACCACCTCGACACCAAGATCGAGGTCGACATGGGCGGCTCGTCCATGCCCGGCGGCACCGTCGAAGGCATCGTCAGGAACCCCGAATTCCAGCACTTCAAGGTGGATATCGCCGGCAACGCCCTCGACATCTTCAAGGAAGGCGACCGCATCGCCTACCTGAACCCCCAGACCGGCAAATGGGAAGGCCAGACCGGGAACCAGACGCTCGACTTCTTCGTGAAAATCTTCAACCTTGGCGCGCTGCTCGGACAGCTCCGCGAGTCGGCCGACGACGCGGAATTCGGCAAGTCGGACTCGGTCGGCAAACGCTCCTGCCGGGTTGTGGAGTTCGGAGTGCCGAAGAAGGCGCTCGAGAAGCTGATGGAGGGGTCTGGAAACGGCGCGAACCTCGGCGTCTCCCCGGAGAACGCCAAAATGCGCGTGAAGACCTGGGTCGACAAGAAGGAGGGCCTCCCCCGCCGGATCCAGATCATCATCGACGTCGAAATGAAAGGGCTCCCGGGCGCCCCCGGCAAGGACGAGGAGTGGGAGGACTGGGAGGAGGACGAGGAGGAGGAAGGCGAGGAAGGCAAGAAGAAGCCGAAGAAGGAGAAGGACGAGGACGAAGAAGAAATTCCCGCGATGCAGATCGCGATCACGGTGACGGCCGGGATCAAGAAGTACGGCGAGGAGCTGGAGGTGGCGGTGCCGAAGGACGCGCGGAAGGTTCTCGACTCGCAGAAGAAGGAGGAATCGGGCCCGCGCAAGAAGGACAGGAAAGAGGACGATAAGTAAGTTAGAATCGCATCAGACACAGGGGGCCCCGGCATCCACCGGGGCCTTTTCTATACCCGCCGGAGGCCTCATGAACGCCGCCCGCACGATCTTCGCCGTGCTGCTCCTGACCGCAGCCGCCCGCGCCGACGAGGCGAAGGACCGGCTCGCGCGCGCGATCGCCGACCTCGGGGAGCAGGATGGCTACGTGCTGACGGCGACCTGGAAAATCGTGGTGGAGCGGCTCGACAAGCCCGCCGAGGGCAAGGTGGAGTCGGTGGTGCGCGAAAAGGGCGATTTCCTCCGGCTGGTGGCGACCTTCGAGACCGGAGATCTCACGATCTACCAGAAGGGCTCCAGGATCGCGGGGCAGAATCAGGAAACGAAGGAGTGGGGCCCGATCGACGAGGACAAGAAGGCGAAATTCGTCACGCGGATGTTCAATCTGAAATCGTTCCTGACGGAAGTCGCCTCCGTGTCTCCCGCGACGGTTTTCCTCCAGGACCAGGATGAGTGCCAGGTAATCAAGGCCGTGGCGGAGATGGAGGCCCTCAAGAAACTTCTCGGCGACTCGGAGACCGGCCAGGCGCTCGTGAACAACGAACTGCACGACCCGACCATGACCGTCCTCGTGTTGGTGAACCGCAAGACCCGGCTTGTCGACCGCATTGAGGTCGATATCGAAGGCGACGCGAAAGGCCAGGAGATCAAGAAGCCCGGGAATGGCGCCGAACAGCCGGGCGGTGACTGGGAAGAAGCTCCCGATAAACCTCCGCAGCCGGGAGATCCGAAGCCGGAGCCGAAGAAGGAAGAACCGCCGAAGGAGCCCATCGTCCAGCACGTCAAGATCCACATCGGCGCTTCCGTGAACTACAAGCGCGACCGGAACATCGAGATCCCCGATGCCGTGAAGAAGGTGCTCGGCCTGAACTAGATCACTTTTTCTTCGCCGCGCCCCCCGCCCCGAACGTCTTCTTCTTCGCGTCCCACGCGAGCCCCGCACCCGACTTCTTCCACCACGCCTCGTATTCCTTCTTCGCCGCCGCGCACGACTCCACGCTCTCGTGGTCGCAGGCGATCCCCGACCCGCTCGCCGTCGTCAGCGCCACCGCGGCGCGCTTCCGATAGTCGTGCCGCTCGTGCGCGAGCACTTCGATCAGCTTCGGAACCGCCTCCGACTGGCCGAGCAGCAGCAGAGCGTAGTTCGCGGCCACGCGGACCGCTTCCGCTTCGTCCTGCAGGAAGCCCTTCACCGTCTTCACCGTGTCCGCCGTCCCGTAGACGCCGAGGTTGGCCACGCCGTTGGCGCGCCGGCCGGGGTCGCGCTGGCGGGTTTCGGACACGGCCTGATCGTAGGGGTTACCGCTGCTGATGTTCTTCGGAAGCATGGGGTCTCCTATCGGGTGCCTGTGTGAAGTGTGACGCCGCCGAACGCGAACGTGCGGAATCCGACGTCGCGGAAACCGCAGTCGCGCATGAGGTCGGCGAATTTTTCGGGCGGGGGCCAGTGGAAGACGGAGCGGGGGAGGTAGGAGTAGGCGTCGTGGGTGGAGCGGCTGAAGAGGCGGCCGAGCCACGGGACGAGGCCGAGGAAGTAGAGGCGGAAGCCGAGGCGGCCGAGGGCGGAGCGGGGGACGGAGGATTCGAGCACATGGAGGCGCCCGCCGTGGGCGAGGACGCGGGCGAGTTCGCGGAGGCCGCCGGCGGTGTCCGCGACGTTGCGGATGCCCCAGCCGATCGTGACGGCGCGGAATGCGCCCTCGCGGAACGGCAGGCGAAGCGTGTCCGCACGCGCAAACGTCGTCCGCGCGTCGCCGTCGGTCTTGCCCTTCCCGAGGCGCAGCATGTCCCCCGAGAAATCGGTGCCGACGATCGGCGCGTCCGGCGCGGCCTGCCGGAGCGCGAGGGCGAAGTCCGCGGTGCCGGTGCACGCGTCGAGCGCGACTCCGCCGCCGGCCAGGTCCCGCGCCGCTTCGCGCGCCGCCGCGCGCCGCCAGGCGTGGTGCCGCCCGGCCGTCATGAGGCCGTTCATGAAATCGTAGTGCGGGCTGATGTCGCTGAACATCGCCTGCACGCGGGCCGGCTCGCGGGAGGGGTTTTCGGGCATCCGCCTGAGCGTATAGCGCGGGCCGGGTCCGGGCAAGAGGGTGCGTTCGGCCGTCCGGGCGGCCGCGACCGTCGCCGGCTCAAACGCCGAACGCCGAACCCCGAACGCCGAACGGGTCGCCGAAGCCGATGCGCCACGTTATGCTCACTCCCGTGTCGACGCTCCCCACCTCTGTTCAACCGACCCGGAGACCCCGCTTGACCACCTCCCAGATCCTCTCCTACTGCATCCTCGGCACCATCATCGCCCTCCTCGCCTTCGTCGCCTGGCGCTCCCGCGGCGGCGCCGGCATCCGCGAGGCCGGCAGGTCCAGCGGAACCCTGTTCCTGAGCGTCCTCCCCAACCTCATCCTCGGCTTCACCATCGCCGGCTTCCTCCAGGTCCTCCTCCCCAAGGAAACCATCGCCCGCGTCATGGGCGACGGCTCGGGCTGGCGAGGACTGTTCGCCGGAAGCGTCGCCGGCATGCTCACCCCCGGCGGCCCCTTCACACATTTCCCCATCCTCGCCGGCTTCCTCAAGGCCGGCGCCGGAGTCGGCCCGGTCTCGGCCTACGTCGCGGGCTGGGCGCTTCTGGGCGTGAACCGCATCGTGATCTGGGAGATTCCCATCCTCGGCTGGCGGTTCGTGCTGGCGCGCGTCGTCGCCTGCCTATTCGTCCCACCGCTCTGCGGCTGGCTCGCGGGGCTCATCTTCCCTCGCCTACAAGTGGGGTGAGAGCAGGTCCCAGGTCTGCCGGAGCGTGAGCGGCAGGACCTTCGTGTCGCCGAGGACGGGCATGAAATTGGTGTCCCCGTTCCAGCGCGGCACGAGGTGCAGGTGCACGTGCCCCGGCAGCCCCGCGCCCGCCGCGCGCCCCAGGTTGACCCCGACGTTGAACCCGTGCGGCCTCATCACACGCTTCATCGCCTTCTGCGCCCGCGACGTCATCCGCACCAGCTCCACCACCTCCGCGTCCGTCAGCTTCCCCAGGTCCGCCGCGTGCCTGTACGGCGCGACCAGCAGGTGGCCGTTGTTATAGGGGAAGCGGTTCAGGATCACGAACCCGGTCTTCCCGCGGAACAGGATGAGGTTTTTCCGGTCCTTCTTCTGTTTCGGGAGTGCGCACAGGAAGCACGGCTGCGGCTCGGCGGCGTGCTTGATGTACTCCATCCGCCAGGGCGCCCAGAGCCGCGCCAGCGCCGTGTGCATGCCTTTTGGTTTCGAGGCCACAGCCCCTCCCTCACCACGGCTTTGACCGTGCCGTTTTTCCGCTTTCGCGACAAAAGCGGTGCGGCGCGGTCGGACCCCGCTCGCTGCGCTCGCTCGCCCCGACCGCTCCTACGATCGAATTTGTCTCACGCTCTCGGAAATGTTCTGCCGCCTGGAGTTTGAGAGAAAATCGGATCGGGGGGCGGAAACGGCCGGCACGTCAGATTCGCACTGCCGGGCACCCCCGTGCCGGCCGATGGAGCATCCCGGGCCGACTTCTTCTCAAACTCCGTGCGCGAGCGCATCCCCTCGAGTTCTGTCGCGAAAGCGGGCGATGGGATTCGAACCCACGACGTCGACCTTGGGAAGGTCGCATTCTGCCACTGAATTACGCCCGCGAACCGGCCCCAAGCATAGCGGCGGACGCGGCGGAGCGCGCGAGAAAATTTCGGATCAGGGGCGTCGGAGGTCGTCGGCGAAGACGGAAGCATCCGGGGGGCGGCGGGAGGGATCGCGCGACAGGGCGCGGAGGCAGAGGGCCTCGAGCCGCGGGTTCACGGCGGCGGCGAGGGAGGAAGGAGGCGGGGGCGGCTCCGTCAGGATGCGCGTCTGGATTTCCGCGACCGACGTGCCGCCGAAAGGCAGCCGCCGCGCGAGGATCTGGTAGAGCATGACGCCGAGCGACCAGATGTCCGTCCATGGGCCGATGTCCTTCGTGCGGCCTTCGACCTGCTCGGGCGCCATGTACTGCGGGGTGCCGAGAACCTCGTGAAGACCCGTGAGACTCGGCGACCCGCGATCCGCGGACCGCGCGAGGCCGAAGTCGGCCACGATCCCGCGCCCCGAAGCGTCCACCAGCACGTTCCCCGGCTTGAGGTCGCGGTGCACGATGCCCCGGGCGTGCAGGTACGCCACCGCGTCGGCGACGTCGTTCAGGATTCCCAGAAGCGTCGTCGTCTTGACCAAGGGATCCTTGAGCAGGTAGGCCAGCGAGCGGCCTTCGACGAAGTCCATCGCGATGTAGTGAACCGTCTGGCCCTCGGCGTTGGCCACCATGCCCGTGTCGTGCACGCCGACGATGTTCGGATGGCGGAGCCGCGAGGCGATCGCCGCTTCGCGCTGAAGTCGCGCCACATGGAGCGGGTTGCCCGCGCCGAAGGTGAGGACCTTGAGGGCGACCTTGCGGCCGTGCCGGGTGTCCTGGGCCTCGAAGACGGTAGCGGCGCCTCCGCGGGCGACCTGGCGGATCAGGCGGTAGTGGCCGACCGTCCCGAGCTCCGGCGGCGGCAGGTCGGGCGCCTTCGGCACCGGCTCGCCCGGGGCGCGCACGAGAAAGGACTGGATGCGGTTGTAGCGCTGTTCGTCGCTCACGCTCTCACTCGCCGATTATCTGCTTCAGTTCCTCCTTCACCTCGTCGTCCGTCGCCGCGTATTCCCGGATACGCTCGCTCAGGATCCGCCTGAGATGCGCGCGGCAGAACTCGAGGTAGTGGCGCACCTCGGCCTCCGTGAGGCTGAGCGTCTGCGCGACGTCGCGGTAGGTCGGCTGGGTAGCGGTCTCCCCCGAGCCGGGCCGGAAGCCGTCGGGCGAAGTGATGGGATGGAGGCAGTACAGGCTGAAGACCTCGAAGTACTTGAGCCGGCCCTCCAGGCTCAGGAACTGCCAGAGCCCGTCCACGGCCCCGTCGAGAAGGCATCGAAACCACGCCCGGTCGTAGGCAGCCTCGGGCGCCTCCCCCGGCGCCGGCGGGGCGAGGTCCGCCTGGTCCATCGCGATGTCGAGCGAGACGATCGGCTTCTCGGGCCGCCGCACCTTGTCGAATCTCTCGGCGTCGATCAGGAAATTCCGAAGGGCCTTTTTCAGGTAGGCGCGGAAATTCCCCTTCTCCGGCTTGAGCCTGGAGAAGAACGTGCCTTCGAGCAGGTGGGTGAAGAAGGCCTGGGTGAGGTCCTTGGCCTCCTCGTTGGGTTTCCGCCAGGCGGCCCTGATGTAGATGTAGACCGGTTTCCAGTAGCGCCGCACGAGCTGGTCGAGGAGGCCGCGGGTCTGGGGCATCTTGGGATCGCCCGCGGCGAGGATGTCGGACCAGATCGTGCTCGGGAAGGAGCTGGAAGGTCCTCCGAGAGAAGTGTCGCCTCCACCTGAGCTCATGGCCGGAGCTTACCAAACTCGTGACCTTAAAAAGCAGCCGCCCCGGAAGGCTGCGTCCGACAACGCAGGTTCCGGGGCGGCTATGCTGAGTGACGAGCTCAGCTTGGTGGCAGGTTGGTGTGGCTTTCTCTCCCCTCTATCAGTACGGGGGAAGCGCCGGACCGTCCCAGAAAAAACAGGGAGTTTCGGCGTCCTCGTCGCAAGTGACTTCCGGACAGGGAGTTGCTACTTCTGGTTGACGAAGCTCCGCCGCCCGTCAGCCGTGAAATGAACCTCCATCCGCCCTTCCCCCTCGCCCTTCCGCACGATGCGGATGTCGTGACTCCCCGCCAGAACGACCTCCCGGTCCTCCGCGGTCTGAAGCACGAACGTCTCCCCTGCGCCCTGTACCTCGAGCGCGCAACTCCCCCGGTTCAGGAACCGCAACGTCGCCCGCTCCGAACTCACCTCGATCCCGCGCTCCGTCTCGACCGCAAAACTCAGATCCCCCGTCGCCCGCGCCCATGAACACGCCGACAGGATCACCAGCGGCACGACCTTCAGGAGATGCCTCATCGCCGTCACCCTCGAATCCGGTCGGTCCCCATGTACGGCCTCAACTGCTCCGGCACCACAACCGTCCCGTCCGCCTCCTGGTAGTTCTCCAGGATCCCGATGATCACACGGGGAAGCGCCAGCCCCGACCCGTTCAGCGTGTGCACGAACCTGACCTTACCGTCCTTGTCTCTGAAGCGGATGTTCGCGCGGCGCGCCTGGAAGTCCTCGAAGTTCGAGCAGCTCGAAACCTCGAGCCACCGGTCCACGCCCGGCGCGTACACCTCCAGATCGTACTGTTTTGCGTTCGAGAACCCCATCCCCGCCGTCGAGATCAGCACCCGGCGGTACGGCAGCCCCAGCCGCTCGAGCAGCACCTCCCCGTCGCGCGTCAGCTTCTCGTGTTCCTCGTACGACCTGTCCGGGTGCGTCCACTTCACCATCTCCACCTTGTCGAACTGGTGCACCCGGATCATCCCGCGCGTGTCCTTCCCCGCCGCCCCCGCCTCCCGCCGGAAGCACAGCGAGAACGCCGCGTGGCAGATCGGCAGCTTGTCCGCCGCGAGAATTTCCTCGCGGTACATGTTTGTGACCGGCACCTCGGCCGTCGGGATCAGGTAGAGCGGATCGTCCTTCAGCTTGTACATCTCTTCCTCGAACTTCGGCAGCTGCCCCGTCCCCACCATCGCGTCGCGCATCACGAGCACCGGCGGGTAAACCTCCGTGTACCCGTGCTCGCGCGTGTGTACGTCGAGGAAGAAACTCACCAGCGACCGGTGCAGCCGCGCCCCGAGCCCCTTCGACAGCACGAACCCCGACCCGCTCAGCTTCGCCGCCCGGTCGAAATCCAGGATCCCCAGCTTCGGTCCGAGGTCCCAGTGCGCCTGCGCCTTGAACGCGAACTTCGGCGCCTCGCCCCACGTCCGCACCACGCGGTTGTGCGTCTCCTCCTCCCCCACCGGCACGTCCGGGTGCGGCACGTTCGGCAGGTACAGGAGCAGCCGGTCCCGCTCCTCCTCCAGATTCTTCGCCTCGTCCTCCGTCGCCTTCCGGCGGTCGCTCATGTCCTTCATCCGGGCCTTCAGCTTCTCCCCCTCCGCCCGGTTCTCCTTCATCAGGCGCCCCATCTCCTTGTTCGCCGCGTTCTGCTCCGCCTGCAGCCGCTGCGCCTCGGTCGTCGCCTTCCTCCATTTCTCGTCCACCGCCAGCACCCCGTCGAGGTCCGCCTTCGCCTTCTTCGCCGTGATCGCCGCGCGCACGCGGTCGGGCTGCGTCCGGATCAGATTCAGGTCGAGCATCGAACTCGCTCCTCAGGTTTGGGACGTGAAGACTACTTGATCCCCGGCTATCATCACAATATGAGCTGGGACCGCGATTACTTCGGACCCACCGACCGCGTCGAGCGACGCCTCAATGCCTCGTACGTCCTCATCGCTCTCGCCGTCGGTTGGTTCGTCCTCGAATTCCTCTGGTCCGGTATCTTCTTCCGGACCTCTCCCCTCGTCGACGGAATCCGGAGATGGTCCGTCCTCCAGCCCGTCGAAGTCGTCCACCGCTTCCGCGTCTGGCAGCTCCTCACCCACCTCCTCGTCCACCTGGATCCCTTCAGCCTCTTCTTCAATATGCTCCTGCTCTACTTCTTCGGAAAAATGCTCGAAGACCTCATCGGCTGGCGCCGATTCCTCATTCTGTACCTCGGCGGCGGCCTCATCGCCGGCCTCGCCTACGTCGCCGTCGGATACCTCCTCTTCCCCGGAATTCCCTACTGGGGCCCCTACGGCGCCCTCATGGCCGTGCTCGTCATGGGCGCCCTCACATGGCCCGACCTCCCGGTCTGGTTGTTCTTCATCTTCAGGATCAAGCTCAAATGGCTCGTGCTGCTCCTCATCGCCGCCGATATCTGGGTCTCCGTCAAGTACCTCGGCGTCGGCTCCCTCGCCCACCTCGTCGCCGCCGCCTGGGGCTTCGGCTTCTGCCGCCTCCACCACCGCGTCGCCGACGCCTTCGCCCGCTGGGACGAGAACGCCGAGCGCAAGGCGCGCGTGAAGGACGAGCGCGCGGAGCACGAAATGGAAGAGGAAGTCGACCGGATTCTGGCAAAGATCGCGCGGGAGGGGATGTCGGCGCTGACGCCGTCGGAGAAGCGGATGCTCGAGCAGGCGAGCCGGAAGAAGCGGGTCCGGTGAGGCCGTCGACGCGTGTGAAGATCGGGATCGTCGCGGCGATTCCGCTGGCGATGCTGGCGATGCATTACCTGCTCCCGCGGCTGAGCCGGTGGATGAGCGGGGCCTACACGGGAAGCGAGGCGTTCGAGACGGCGCATTTCGAAATCTACGCGCCGGCGGCGGACGTGGCGAAGTCGGCGGGCGAGGTCGCGGAGGGATTTGCGACGGAGTTCGCGGGGCGCTGGGGGGACGCGCGGGGAATCCGCCTGCCGGAGGATCGCCTGCTCGTGTACATCTTCGCGGACCACGCGGCGCTCGCGAAGCACGGCCTGCTCAAGCAGGGACAGGCGCTCGAACGGAACGCCGGCTACTTTTCGGCGGGCGAGCGGCTGATCGCGCTGGTGGGCGCGGATCCCGAGGGCCTCCGCCACGAGCTGACGCACATGTTCGTCGCGCTCTCCTGGCCGGGAGCGGAACTGAGCCCGTGGCTGAACGAAGGAATGGCGCAGTGGCATGAGACCGGCGCCGCAGGCTCGTTTCCCGCCTCCGTCGCGCGCGACGTCGCGGCCGCGATGGCCGGCGGATCGGCACTTCCTCTCGCCGAACTTCTCGACGCCGAACCCTCCGATTTCACCGGCGAGAAGAACCGGCGCTTCTACTTCGAGGCCGCGGCGCTCTACGCCTGGCTGGCCGAGCGCAAACCGGCGGCGCTGGAGAAGTACCTCGCCGAGGAGCGGGCGCCGGGGCCCGTCCGGCCAGGTGCGCTCGAGCGCGCCACGCAGCTTGACGCCGGCGCCATCGAGTTCGAATGGCGGGAATTCGTGGCGGACAAGGCGAGATGATCGGTGGGCCGGAAAAAAACCGGGCGCCCCTCGCGAGGCGCCCGGCCTGATCCGTCGATCCTTTCGACCGCCCTTTACTTCTGCTTCACGTCGCTCTTGATCTCGCCGAACAGCCTCTTGTAACGGCTCTCGGCCAGCTGCACCTTGAACGGGCCCGGGTCGTCTCCTACGCCACCGGCGTAGTCGAGAGGCGAACCCCCTCAGCACAAGGCCATTTTGCCCTTCTGGGCCTGCTCACCGGTCTTGCTGTTCCAGACCGTCACGACGGGCGTGAACGTCGGGGGCGCGAAGGTGTGATACTCCTCGCCCGAAGCGCCGTACACGTGGACCGAGGTGACCTGGATGCTCACGGTCGAGCCGTTCAGGTCGAAGTCGAAGTCGATCTTGCAGTCCATGCCCCACGCGACCTTCGTCGTCTCGTCCTTCGTGACGGAGACGGGCTGCATGTTGCCCTTCTTCATCAGGGCCGACTGGGTCGCCGACTTGCACTCCCCGCCGAGGAACTCCCAGGAGCCCGTCGGCACCACCACGGCCTTGTCCTTGCCGTAAGCGGCGTCGATCCAGGTCTGGCCGTTCTGGAAGATGGCGCTCGTGAGGCGTCCGAGGGACTTGTGGCCGGAGAGGGCGTCGAGCTTGCCCGTCTCGCCCGCGTACTCCTTCACGTACACTTTCTTGCCGTTCTCGGCGACCTTGAGCTCGTAGAGCGTCCCGCCGAGATTGACGACGGCCGAGAGCGGGCTCGCGTAGCCGGTGAGGCCGACGCTGACCGCGTCCTGGCCGTTCTCGTCGTACTTCCCGTTGTTGTTGTTGTCCAGGATGCCGATCGGCACCTTGTTCACCGTCGCGGTCCAGTAGCCGCTGCGCTGCCAGCTCCAGGCGCCGCCTTTGCCCTTCTGGAAGCGGACGGCGTAGGGCGCCATCGTTCCATCCTCGTACACGACGCCGACGAGGCACGCCGCGCCGTCGGTCTTGAGGCGTTCGTCGTACTTGCCGTCGCCGTTGCCGTCGACTTCGATGGCGAACTCCTCGGCCTTGACGGAGACTCCGGGCTTGCCCTTGACGGGAAGCGCCATGATCTGGCCGCCGTCCTTGCTGGTCACGGCCGCGTAGCCGCCGTGAAACGTCTTGATGTTCCAGTCCTTCAGGACGGGCACGTACGTCGTTTCATAGGCCTTCCAGCCCTGGTCCTCGAGTCCCGGCTCGGCCCTGTTCGGGTTGCCCTGGGGTTCGGGTTTGGGCTTGTCAGGCTTGGCCACCGTGCCGCCGCCTTCCGCGAACGCCAGGCTCGCGGCGAGGGCGAAGGCGAGAGTGGCGACGCCAACTCTCATGCTGCACCTCCCTATTAGAGTCTCCGTGTCGAAGCTTGATTGCTGGTTATACGAAGCAACGGCCCCGATATTTCCCAATTTCCGAATTTCGCACGGCCGAACTATCGGTTTCTCCACGAATGTTCTTCCGCAACTCAGGTATTTCCGCAAGTCTCGTACCCACAAGGCCTTTCCATCCGCAATTTCAACTTCCGTCCGCTCCTGCACTTGCAAAAACCAGACTGAACAGATCAGGATTGCCCCCTGCAAAGACCACCTTACAACCTCGCCCCCAGGACCATCATAACACGCTTAAAATCTGGGAGTTGCGTCAGTTTCCGCCAAAACGTAAACCCCCCAATACACGCGCCCCCCAGAACAGGACGTCCTCCCGCCCCAATCGTTACGCTTTCGCAAAGGGGGGCGCAGCCCCCCGAGCGAAAGCGGCGCGGAGGGTTGAGGCGGCGAAGCGGAGGCGGCGCGGAGAAGGGCCGCCGGGTAATCCGGAACGCGGGTCCAACCCGCGAGCAACACCCGCAGCTAACCGCAGTTCCACCCTTCGATCCCCGGCCCGGCGTGCCCTTCTCAGCGCCGCCGCAGCGCAGCCGCCTCAACCCTTCGCGCCGCTTTCGCTCGCGCCGCTGACCTGAAGGATCATGTCCGCGATCGACCGCTCACTGTCCACCGCCGCCATCATCTCGAAATAGTCCTCCTGCGGCAGACCCAGCACCTCCCACGCCTTCTCGTCAAAATGGTGCGGCTCGCAGGACCCCGCACACGCCACCCCCTTCGACCGCGCCGCGAAATTCGCGAAATACAGCGTCGCCGGCAACACCTCGTTCTGGTACGTCGACGCCTGATGGTGCGTCGCGATCGCTTCGATCGACTCCCGCGACAGGTTCCACGCCTTCGCCAGCCACGCCCCCACCTCGGCGTGCGTCGTCGCCAGAATCTCCCCCTCCACCGACGCAAACGACGCCGACCGCTCCTGCGCCAGCTTCACGATCGCCGTGTATTCCTTCGTCGCATACCCGAGCAGGATGATCTTCCCCACGTCGTGCAGCAGCCCCGTCACGAACGCCTGCTCCGGCTCCGACCGGCCCATCCGAAGCGCCAGCCGCTTCATCAGCCCCGCCGTCACCGCCGAGTGCTGCCAGAACTTCGTGAAGTCCTCGCGCTGCTTCTTCGACAGCGTCTTGAAGATCCGCAGGATGGACAGCGAGAGGACGAGGTTCTTGATGCGGCCGAAACCGAGAAGCGCGATCGCGCGGTTGAGGTCGCTCACCTTCTGCGGCAGCCCGAAGTACGCGGAGTTCACGAGTTTCAGAATCTGCCCGGAAAGCGAAGAGTCGCGGATGATGACGTTCGTGACGTCCTGCGAGGACGTGTTGGGGTCCTCGAGCAGGTTGAGCACGAACGTCGCGATTTCAGGAAGGGTCGGAAGCGCGTCGATCCGCCGCGAGATTTCCTTGAGCGTCAGCTTGTCGTCAGTTTGCGCCATAGATGTGAGGGGAAACTTTAGCAGAAGGACGCGCTCGAAGGGAAAAAAAAGGGAGGGCTGGGGTGGAATGGGAAACCGCGGGGACGACATGAAAAGTGCGGGCGCGCCAGTGGCGCGCCCGCACCTCGGATCGTGATGTGGAGTCTTTTCGAGTCCCTACATGTCCACTTCAAACTCCTTACATGTCCATCCCGGGAGCCCCGCCCCCGCCCTTCTCCTTCTCCTCCGGAATCTCGCTGATCAGCGCCTCGGTGGTGAGGAGGAGGGTCGCGACGGAAGCTGCGTTCTGAAGCGCCGTGCGCGTGACCTTCTTCGGGTCGACCACGCCCGACTTCACCAGATCCTCCATCTCGCCCTTCGCCGCGTTGAATCCCTCGTTGCCTTTCGCCTCCTTGACCTGCGAGGCGATCACCGCTCCGTCGAAGCCGGCGTTGGCGGCGATCTGCCGGAGCGGCGACTCGAGCGCGCGCCGGACGATCTGCACGCCGTTCTCCTCTTCCGGCTTCTGGCCCTTGAGCTTGTCGAGCGACTTCTGCGCCCGGATGAGCGCCGTGCCGCCGCCGGGAACGATGCCTTCCTCCACGGCCGCCTTCGTCGCGTGCAGGGCGTCCTCGACGCGCGCCTTCTTCTCCTTCATCTCGATCTCGGTCGCCGCGCCGACGTTGACTTCGGCGACGCCGCCCGACAGCTTCGCGAGGCGCTCCTGGAGCTTCTCCTTGTCGTAGTCCGACGTCGTGCCGTCGATCTCCTTCTTGATCTGAGCGATGCGCCCCTGGATCGCCTTGGTCTCGCCCGCGCCCTCGATGATCGTCGTGTTGTCCTTGTCCACGATCACCCTCTTGGCGCGGCCGAGCTGCGCGATCGCGAGGTTTTCGAGCTTGGTGCCGAGGTCTTCGAAGATCGCCTCGCCGCCCGTCAGGATCGCGATGTCCTCGAGCATCGATTTGCGACGATCACCGAATCCCGGAGCCTTCACGGCCACGCACTCGAACGTTCCGCGCAGCTTGTTCACGACGAGCGTCGCGAGCGCCTCGCCTTCGACGTCCTCGGCGATGATGAGAAGGGGCTTCGAGGCCTTGGCGACCTGTTCGAGGAGGGGCAGGAGATCTTTCACGGAAGAAATCTTCTTCTCGTGGATGAGGATGTACGGGTCCTTGAGGACCGCTTCCATGTCCTCGAAGTTCGTGACGAAATGCGGGGAGATGTAGCCCTTGTCGAACTGCATGCCTTCGACCCAGTCGATGGTGGTTTCGAGGCTCTTGCCTTCCTCGACGGTGATGACGCCGTCCTTGCCGACGCGCTGCATGGCCTCGGCGATCTTGCCGCCGATTTCCTTGTCGCTGTTGGCGGCGATGGTGGCGACGTTTTCGAGGTCGGTCTTTTCCTTGAGATTGACCTTGATGGCCTGGCGCTCGAGGTCTTCGACGACGCACTCGACGGCCCGTTCGATGCCGCGCTTGAGCCCGAGGGGGTTCGCGCCGGCGACGACGTTTTTCAGGCCTTCGAGGAAGATGGCTTCGGCGAGCACGGTGGCCGTGGTGGTTCCGTCGCCCGCGACCGTCGAGGTCTTGCTGGCGACTTCCTTGACCATCTGGGCGCCCATGTTCTCGTAGGCGTCCTCGAGCTCGATTTCCTTGGCGACGGTCACGCCGTCCTTGGTGATCGTCGGCGCGCCGAAGGATTTCTCGAGGATGACGTTCCGGCCGCGCGGGCCGAGCGTGATCTTCACGGCGCGGGCCAGTTTCTGCACGCCCGCCTTGATTCCGTCGCGGGCTTCCTGATCGAACGCAATCTTCTTCGCTCCCATCCCGTCCTCCTCTTCGATGAATCGTGGACTTTTTCGCGGATCGGGTGCTTCACCGCGAACGTGGTCGTTCCTCGTTACTCGTTACTCGTTTCTCGTTATCAGCCGACCAGGAACCTCGTCGCGAACACCTGGATCGTCAGCATCGCCACTTCGCGGTCGAACGGACGCGGCAGAAAACTCCACACCCCCGCGTCCGCCATCTGCAGCCGGATTTCCTTCGACTCGGTCACCCCGATGAACAGGACGGGGACTTCGCAAACCGCACGCAGAAGCGACAACAGTCTCAATCCCGGCACGTCGGGCAACGTCACGTCGATGATGGACGCCCGGAGCGGCACCTTTCGTGCGATCCGAAGCGCCGACGCCCCGTCTTCGGCGTCCCACGTCTTCACCCCGAAGGCCCCCAGGACATCGGCGAGCGCCGTCCGCGTTTCGCGGTCCGGCTCGGCGACCAGCACGTTGAGGGGGATCAAGGCGTTCACGGCGTTTGGGCTCGAAGACAAGATGTCGTGGAGTGCCGAAAAGCAAACGGGGTGCCCGTGACGACCCGGGCGTCTCCTGCAGCAACCTATTGTCTTATAAAGCGTTAGGGCAACACTTCGAGCGTCCGGTCGCGCGGCACGCCTGCCAATTCCGCTCCTGCCTTCTGCGGCTGGCAGGAAACTCACCGCTGCCTTGACCGCCGAGCCCCCTTCACCTAACCTCGCCCGCATGGCCTTCGCCGATCTCTCCGCCTTCTGCCGGGCGCTCGAGGAGCGCGGGTGGCTCAAGCGTGTGAAGGCGGCGGTGTCGCAGGATCTCGAGATCAGCGCGATCGCGGACCGCGGGGTGAAGAAGGGCGGGCCGGCGCTTCTGTTCGAGAACGTCACGGGCCATTCCACGCCGGTCCTCATCAACGCAGTGGCGTCCAACGACCGCCTCGCGCTTGCGCTCGAGGTCAAGGAGCTGGGCGAGCTCACGGCGAAAATGGAGGACCTGCTCGCCATCGCGATGAAGCCACCGGGGCCCGGCCTCGTGAACAAGCTCAAGATGCTGCCCAAGCTCTACGACATCGCGTCGATACTTCCGAAAACCGTCGACGACGGGCCGTGCCAGGAGGTCGTGGAGTCCGAGCCTTCGTTCCATTCGATTCCCGTCATCAAGTGCTGGCCCGAGGACGCGGGGCGGTTCATCACCTGGCCCATGGTGTTCACGCGCGACCCCGAATCCGGCGCGCGCAACTGCGGCATCTACCGGATGCAGGTCTACGACGAGCGCACGTGCGGAATGCACTGGCACCGGCACAAGGACGGGGCGCGGCATTTTGGGAAGAGCGACCGGCTGGAGGTGGCGGTGGCGCTGGGAAGCGATCCGGCGACGGCGATGTGCGCGGCGATGCCGATGCCGCCGGACGCGGACGAGATGGTGCTGGCGGGATTTCTGCGAGGGGAAGCGGTGCGGATGGCGAGGTGCCGGACGGTGGGGCTCGAGGTGCCGGCGAACTCCGAAATCGTGCTCGAGGGGTACGTCCAGAAGGGGGAGCTGCGGCGCGAGGGGCCGTTCGGGGACCACACGGGGTTCTACTCGCTGCCGGACGACTACCCGGTGTTCCACCTGACGTGCGTGACGCGTCGGAAGAATCCGATCTACCTGACGACGATCGTGGGGCAGCCGCCGATGGAGGACTGCTGGTTCGGGGCGGCGATCGAGCGGCTGTTCCTGCCGCTGATCAAGATGAACCTGCCCGAGGTGGTGGACGTGCACATGCCGTGGGAGGGTGTATTCCACAACCTGGTGCTGGTGACGATTCGAAAGCGGTATCCCGGGCATGCGCGGAAGGTGATGCACGCGCTCTGGGGGATGGGGCAGATGATGTTCGCGAAGGTGATCGTGGTGCTGGACGCCGAGGTGGACGTGCGGAGCTATCCGCAGGTGGCGCTATACGCGCTGAATCACATCGATCCGTCGCGGGATTTCGAGCACACGAAGGGGCCGATGGACGTGCTGGACCATGCGAGCGTGATGTGCGGGTATGGGGGAAAGGTGGGGATTGACGCGACGAAGAAATGGAAAGACGAGGGGATCGAGCGGGGGTGGCCGGACCCGATCGTGATGGACGAGGGGACGAAGAAGCGGATGGAGAAGTTGTGCGGGGAGCTGGGGTTTTGATGTCTTTGGGATCGGGCCTAACATCGGGGTCGGAAGTGGCGTACATTTCCGCGGCGTGGGGATCCCAGGTGTTCGTTCCAGCGCCAACGGACCCCATTTCATTCTGAAACGCGCCCGCCGCAATTCCCGTCAATTTCAGCCCCTAGCGTCGGCCCAGAAGTTGCACCTTCCGTACCCGCCCGAAACAACCACCATGGACCAGAGCCCCCTTCGCATCCTCCTGCTCGACCCTAACTTCGTGACCCGGATCGCTCTCACGAGCCGGCTCGAAGCCTCGGGGTACATGGTGCGCGCCGAAAAGTCCGTCGGCACCGCCGCCCGCGCCGCCACCGCTTCCAATTGGGACCTCATCCTCGCCAGCGCCTCCCTTTCGACCCCCGACCTCGACGCGTTCCTCGAAACCCTGAGCCTGACCGACTGCAAGTCCTCGATCTGCGTCGTCACGGAGTCCGAGGACGACGAACGCAAGAATCTCGCCGCCCGGTTCAAGGCCCGCCTCCTGCGCCACCCGGTGCGCCCGCAGTCGCTCTCCGAGTTCCTGGCCCCGAAGGCCGCGGAGCCAGAGTCGCGCCCCGCGCAATTTTTTCGCACCGCCTAGGGCGCAGCGTCGCCCAGAGGAGAAGGAAGAAAGGGATTAGGCAGGTGCGGGTGGAGCCTGTTCTTCGATCTGCAGCTTCACGCCGGAGTCATGTTCGACCGACTTCCGTGTTTCCGGGTCTGCGAGGCGGAGGATGACCCGGTAGCTCCCGGAGGGAAGACCCGTGAGGCGCAGGGACCCGCAGAACCCCGCGTTGGCGTAGGTTCCACCGAATTGACCGACCAGGTCCTGCCGGCCGAGGCGCCGCTCGGCGGGGAATTCGCGCTCGGACGCCTCGGACCGAAGCACCAGACTCGCGTCCCCGCCCGCGGTCCGGCGGCGGAGGTCCACAACCCATCCGCTGAACGGAAGGAGTTCCCGCCGGCCCGCGGGCACCCGGACCGTTTCCGCCCTCGCGCCGTCGCCCAGCGAATCGAGCCAGCCGCGGCACGCTCCCTGACTCGCGTCGAGCCAGTCGGGCGCGCACGATCGGACCTTCACGCGGCGCAGGCGGAACGGCTGCCGGCCCTTGTGATGAAAGTAGATTCCCAGGTCCCCATGCCAGAGCTTCCCGTCGAGCCGGGCGTTGGGAATCCGGTACGTCCCCGTCTTCCACGTTCCGGTGCCGCCGAGCGAGTAGGTGTCGTGGATTTTGTAGCCTTCCTGCCAGCCCGGCAC
This sequence comes from Planctomycetota bacterium, assembly GCA_016190145.1. Taxonomy (GTDB): domain Bacteria; phylum Planctomycetota; class MHYJ01; order WSZJ01; family WSZJ01; genus WSZJ01. The sequence continues at coordinate 29,771 of JACPRD010000044.1, forward strand.
GTAGCAGATCTGCCCGCCTCCGGCGTCGTCCAGCCATTCCGCCTGGAATTCCACCGGGCAATTCCACGGGCCGCCGTGCAGATAGAACTCCTGGGGAACGCGGAAGATCGCGTTGGCGCCCTTCTCGCCCGATACCGACATCACGATCGCTCCGTCTTTGATCCTGCCGCCGTCCGCGTTCAGGATCCGCGTCAGCCCGAACGGCCCGGTCGGGGGCCAGCCCGACTCCAGCACCCGGATCTGCCGGCGGATCGCCGTGGCCTGGACGCTCGGCCACCCCTCCATCCCGTCGAGCGCCGTCCGCGCGATGCGCAGGAATTCCGGCAGCGCGGCCTCAGGCGGCAGTTCCTCCCGCGGCCGCACCATCCCGTCGAACAGCCGCCGCAGCCAGCTCCGCTTCGGCTCCTCCATCGGCGCCCACGCGGTGTCACCCCGGATCTCGTAGCCCTTCGAGCGCAGCCCCGCCTCGAGCCGCCGCCGGCTCGGCACCGGCAGCACGAGGTCCGGCAAAGCCCCGCGCACGCCGTTCCGCCGCAGGTCGTCCTGCAGCCGCGCGAGCACGTCGTAGGCGAGGCCCGCGGCGAGAAGCCCGTTGTCCCCCGACTGCCGGCTGCGCACGTACACCGGAAACGCCAGCACCGCGGTCGCCACTTCCGATAACCCCGCCGGCAGCATCAGATGGTGCGCCCGCGCGGGCGGCTCGCCCGCCGCGCCCGAAGCCGCCCCGTAAAACACGAAAGGCTCCCCACGCACCAGCCCCTCGAGCACGTCCGCGCGGCTCACGCAGAAACGCCCCGGCGTGCGCGACACCTCGGAGTCCCGGTCCGGGTGCAGGTCGAACGGCCCGTAGAGGCGCCCGCACAGCGCGACGGGATCGTTGAATCCCGGCGTGTCGCCGAGATTCTCGAGGTGCTCGAAGGCGAAAAGGAAGACCTGGCTGCACTCGAAGGCGCGGGGGATTTCGGCGAGGGAGCGGGCGTTGAGGTCAAGCTGAAGCGTTGGCGGCAGGCGGTTCTTCTCGCTCCAGCGGAGGAGTCGCAGGTCGCCCTGCGCGTCGAGCACGACGGCGCGGAGGTTCTCCGGCGGCCAGCCGAAGAAAGAGACGCCGAAAAGGTCGAGCGCCTGGAGGGCGTGTTCGAGTTCCGGCGGTGGAAGAGGCTGTGGGGGTTCGGAGGGAGTGAAGTTGCCGGGGACGGGGGTCACGAGGGGGATTCTTGCGCCGGGAGGGATTCGATGGCAAGAGATCCTGAAGTCGCCCCGTGCCCTTCCACGCGCCCTTTCCATGCCCTTCCGTGTTCAGCCCTTTCCCCCCCTCACCGTCTCCCCGGCTTCACCTTCCTCAGCCCTTCCGCGAACGCCTGCAGCGCGAGAAGCGTGAGCGAGAGCGCCGCCGCGGGGAACAAGACGAGCCACCAGCGGAACTGCACCGGATTCAGAAGCTCCGCCCCTTCCGCCAGGAGGCTCCCCCACGACGCCGAGGGATCGCGGACGCCGAGGCCGATGAAGGACAGAAACGACTCCTCGAGCATCATCACCGGCACCATGAGCGCCGCGTAGGCGAGCACCGGGCCGGCGAGGTTGGGGACGAGGTGGCGGGCGACGATGCGGAGCGGGCCGGAGCCCAGGGCGCGCGCGGCCTCGACGAAGCCGGCGGATTTCAGGGAGAGGACTTCGGCGCGGACGATGCGCGCGGGGGTGAGCCACTGGATGGCGCCGAGGACGGAGAAGAGGAGGACGAGTTGCGCGCGTTCTTCGGAGCCGAGGAGGCGGACGAGCGGGTTCCGGTCGGGGGGGATGGAGCGGAACATGACAGTTGCGAGAATGGCGACGAAGACGAACGGGAGGCCGTAGAGCGTGTCGACGAGGCGCATGAGCGCGGCGTCCACCCAGCCGCCTTTCCAGCCCGCCGCGCACCCCACGAGGAGGCCGAACGCGAGCGCGACCGCGGTGCCGGCGAGTCCGACCATGAGCGACACGCGCGCGCCCTCGGCGAGGCGCGTGGCGAGGTCGCGGCCGAGGAGGTCGGTGCCGAGCCAATGTGAAGCGGAGGGTCTTTGGAACGAGGCGGCGGCGTCGTGGCGGGCGGTCCATGGGGAGAAGCGGGGACCGGCGACGGCCGCTGCGGCGACGAGGACCAGGAAGGCGGCGGGAAGCGCGCGTCTCACTTGCCCTCCCGGAGCCGCGGATCGAGCGCGGCGCACGCGACGTCGACGGCGATGTTCACGGCGATGAGGAGCGCGGAGTAGACGAGGACGACGCCCATGAGAAGCGTGAGGTCGCGGCCGAGGGCGGCGTTGACGAAATGCGAGCCGAGGCCGGGGATCGCGAAGACTTTTTCTACCGCGAACGACCCCGTGAGCGCCGCGGCCGTCGCAGGCCCGAGATACGTCACGACGGGCAGGAGGCCGTTCCGAAGCGCGTGGTTCACGACGACGTCCCGCTCCGTGCAACCTTTCGCCCGCGCTGTCCGGCAGTAGTCCTTCGCCAGGTTCTCCCGCGTCGCCGCGCGCGCGAGCCGCGCCACGACCGCGCACACCGGCAGCCCGAGCGCGAGCGCCGGCAGCACCGCCTGCCTGAGCGTCCCCCACCCCCCCGGCGGCATCAGATGCAGCCCGAACGCGAACACCATCACCAGCACCGGCGCCACCACGAACGACGGAAGCGCCACCCCCGCGAGCCCC
>JACPRD010000047.1 GCA_016190145.1 Planctomycetota bacterium
GCCCTTCCGCCCCCCCGCCCTCCCGCCCTGCCCCTCACACCCGCCGCCGCATCCGCCGCGTCTCCTTCGCGACCAGCGGCCGGTTCGACAGGAGCTCGAGCCGCGCGCCGTCGGGGACGGTCTTCGGCAGATCCTCCTGGTCGATGAAATACATCGGGTCCGCGTGGGGCGAAGAGTGGTAGTGCACCGGGATGCAGGACACGGTCCCGAACTGCGCCACCCACTGCCGGAACTGCTCCCCGCGCTCCCTCGACCTCCGCACGAGATATGGCGGGTAGACGATCACGTTCGGCTTCACGTCCGCCGCCGCGTACGACCAGTGCGATGTCGTCATCAGCGCGTCGCCGAGGAACACAACCGTTTCCGACGATTCCACCACGTAGATGATCCCCGGGTCGTAACCCTCCGGCGTCCCCAGGCTCCGGATCCTGAGGTGGTCGTTGACCGGGAATTTCTCCTCCGGCTTCGCGATCGCGTACTGCGCGTCCCGCCGGCGCGCGCGCAACAGGCTCTTCATCGACCCCCGCGGCGCGATGATGCGCGCCTGCACGTCCGCCGCGAGGCGCACGGTTTCGGGCTCGCAGTGGTCGCCCTTGTCGCTCGTGATGAGGACGACCGTCGCCTTGGGCTCCTGGTCCGGCTTGAACGTCGTCTCGAGGCGCGCGTTGGCCCGCACCGGGTCGACGAGGATCGTCTGCCCGAATGTGAAGATGCGCATCGTCGCGTGGCCGAACCAGGTCATTTCCATGGGGGGGACATATTAGCAGAGATTGCGCTCCGTCCCGTTTGGCGTTCGGAGTTCGGCGTTCGGCGTTGCCGGCCGGCACCGCGGACGGCGGGACAACGCCGAACGCCGAACTCCCGACGCCGAACTCCTTCGACCGACCGTCCACACGCGCTTCTTCACTCAGCGCTCGCGGGCTGATATCGTTCCGGTTCTCACGCGGAGACACGCTCATGGCCGACCAGAAACTCAAGGTCACCTGCCCATCCTGCGGGACTACGCTCGCGTTCCGGCCCGAACAGGCCGGGGGGCGGTTCCGGTGTCCGAAGTGCAAGAACCCGGTGCAGCTGGCGGCGCCTGAGGAAGAGGCTCCCGCGCCTCCGCCGAGGCCGCCGACGCGGGCGCCGGCTCCGTCGCGGCCGCCGATGAGCTCGCGGGGTTCGGCGCCTGCGCGGCGTTCCCCGCCGCCGCCGCCCGAACCGCCGGCCGAGGAAGAGCCGCCGGCGGAGCAGGAGGAGGCGGCGCCGGCTGCTCCCCCGCGGTCGGTGCGGGGCCGCGGGCGCGGAAGGGCGGCCGTGCCCGCGGGTCCGGTGTCGAAGCCGGGGATCCCGGCGGGCAACAAGAAGCTGCTCCTCATCGGAATCGTGGCGCTCGTCGTGCTCGGCGGCGGCGGCCTCGGCGCGTTCTTCGCGTTCGGCCCGAAAGGAAAACCCGAGACGGCCGGCAAGTCGATCGAGGGCCGCGAGGTCTGGAAGCTCGTCGGCGAGGATCTGAAGGCGGGCGAGACGAAGCCCGAAGCGGCCTCGCGCGCGACGGCGCTCAACGACGCGCTCGCGAAAATCGAGGCCGCGCGGAAGGACCACGACTACGGCTGGCCCGACTACTTCAAGGGCCGCGCGCTGGACCGGCTCGGAAAACGCGACGAGGCGAAAGCCGCCTTCGACGCGGCGCAGGCGAAGCTCGACAAGTCGGCGCACGCGTACGTGATGCTCGAACGCGGGCTCTCCACCGTCCGCAGGGCGCACGACCTCCGGCTCCGCACCCGCCGCTTCCGCGCCGGCGGACCGTCGTTCATGCCCGAACCCGAAGCCGCCGCGGCGGACCAGGCGGCGCTCCCGGACCTCCGCGCCGCCGCTTCCGGCCCCAAGGAACAGGACTTCTGCCCCGGCGGCCTGATCGCGCTCGCGGAAGGCGAGGCGAACCGCATCGAGGGGCAGTCGTCGGGGGCGCTTCGAAAATTCGAGCTCGCCGCCGGCGCGAAGGCGTATCCCGAGGTGTCGGGGGCGCTGATGGGCGGGGAGTATGCGGAGATGGGCAAGTGGGACCTCGCGGTGAAGACGCTGGACGCCGCGGTGGCGGACTCAGGCGGGGCGGCGTTCGCGCGGCTGACGCGGGCGTGGGTTTTGAGGAAGCGGTACCGGGCGCGGCCGGAGGACGGCGAGGCGGCGGCGTGGCTGGACAAGGCGCTGGAGGACGTGAACGAGGCGGCGAAGGCGGGGCACGCGGTGGCGCCGCTGGCGGTCGCGGCGGTGCAGGTGGACCGGGCGGAGCTGGCGATCGCGCGCGGGCAGGGCGGTGCGGAGGCGCTCGCCGCTGCGGAAGTCGCGGTCGGCGCGGCGCAGAAGGACGGCGACTGGGTCGCCCAGGAACTGGCGGCGGCGCTCGCGCTCCGGCGCGCGGACATGGACGAGCGCGAAGGCAAAGACCCGCGGGCGTCGCTCGACGGCGCGCTCGGAGCGTTCGACCAGGCCGTGTCGGGCTCGAAGGACGACCCGGTGGCGGTCCTGAACCGCGGCCGCGCGCTCCTGCGCCGCGCCCGCACCGAGGCCGCCCGCGGCGGCGACGCGCGCCCGATCTACGACCGCGCGTCCGCGGACTTCGCCGCGGTCGCCGGCAAGGACGCTTCCAGGGACGGCATGGAGCCCACCCTCTCCGGCGCCGTGGCGCGCGTCGAGAAGGCGGTGGAGGACTCGAAGAAGGGCGTGGACGCGACCGCGACGTTCGCGCAGGCGGTCGAAGACATGACGGCGCTTCTCAAAAAATTCCCCGGCGAAGCCGGCGCGCGCGAGGCGCGAGGCCGGGCGCTCTGGGCGATGGGTGACGCGGAGGTCCGCGCGGGCAAGGACGGCGGGCCGACGCTCGACAAGGCGCTCGAGGACCTGGACGAGGTTGCGCGCGCCCGGCCGGGGGACGCCGCGACGCTCGACACCCTGATCGCGGCCTGGATGGCGCGCGGCGAGGCCTACTCGAAGGCCGGCGCCGACGCGGGCCCCGCGTACCAGGGCGCCGTCGCGGCGCTCGACCAGGCCTGCACGAAGTCGCCCGGCAACATGCGACTCCTCCTGATGCGCGGCAAGGCCCGCCGCCTCCTCGGCGACGCCAAGCTCGCGAACGATCTCTCGGGCGAAGCCCTGACACGCTTCCAGGAAGCCGTCACCGACCTGAGCGAGGTCGTCAAGGCCGACGCCGGAAGCTTCGCCGCAATCTACGAGCGCGGGCAGGCTCTCTACGGTTCCGCGCGCGCGGAGGCGGCCAAGAATCAGGACCCGCGCGTCACGCTCAACCTCGCCGTGCGCGATTTCGAAGCGGCGATGGCGAAGGACGACAAGAAAGTCGAGGTGATCGTCGCGCACGGAGAGGCCGTGCTCTGGATGGCCGCCGTCGAGAACGGCCGCGGGCAGGACGCGTACGGCACGCTCGAGCGCGCGCGGATCTCGTTCGACAAGGCCTGCGCGGCGGACGCGAACACGCCGCTCGCGTGGTGCGGCGTGGGGCGGACGTACCTGCTCGAGGCGCAATTCGTGAAGAGCAAGGGCGGGGACATATCGGGGGTGCTGGCGAAGGCGGAGCCGGCGATCAAGAAGGGGCTCGAGCTGGGCGCGCGACGCGCGCACATGGACTGGGCCTTCTGGCTGGCGCTGTCGCAGCGGTACGACGAGGCGGACAAGGAGTTCGTGGTCGCGCTCGAGAAGGCGCCGGAGTTGAGGAAGGACATCGAGGGGCGGAAGCGGCTGATGGAGCAGTGGCGGCGCGGGGGGTAGCGACTCAGGGAAGGGCGGACATCGCGGCCCGGGCGGCGCGGATGATCTGCGTGACGACGGCGTCGGAGTGCGCGGCGCTGAGGAAGGCGGCTTCGAACTGGGAAGGGGCCATCATGACGCCGCGCTGCAGCATGGCGTGGAAGAACGCGGAATAGCGTTTCGTGTCGGACTTCGCGGCGCTGTCCCAGTCGGTGACGAGTCCGGGCGCGAAGAAGGCGGTCATCATCGAGCCGACGGCGTTCACGGTGATCGGGACGCGCGCGCGCCGGGCGGCGTCGAGCAGTCCCTCGGCGAGGCGGCGCCCGCGGGCTTCGAGCGCGGCCCAGGGGTTCAGGCGGCGGAGTTCGCGCAGGAGCGCGAGGCCCGCGGCGACGGCGCACGGGTTTCCGGAGAGCGTCCCCGCCTGGTAGACGGGCCCGTCGGGCGCGACGAGCGACATGATGTCCGCGCGGCCGCCGTATGACGCGAGCGGAAGGCCGCCGCCGATAATTTTTCCGAGGGTCGTGAGGTCGGGCTTCACGCCGAGGAGCGCCTGCGCGCCGCCATACGCGACGCGAAAGCCGGTGATGACCTCGTCGAACAGGAGGAGGCTCCCCCACCGGTCGCAGAGCCGCCTCAGCCCTTCCAGGAATCCTTCGCAGGGCACGACCACGCCCATGTTCCCCGCCACGGGCTCGACCACGACCGCAGCGATTCGCCGGCCGTGCTTCCGGAAATACGCCTCGACGGACGCGAGGTCGTTGTACCGCGCGGTCAGCGCGAGCCCCGCGATCGCCGCGGGCACGCCAGCGGACGCCGGGATCCCCAGCGTCGCCAGCCCGCTGCCGCCTTTTGACAGGAATCCGTCCGAGTGTCCGTGGTACCCGCCGTCGAACTTCAGCACGAGCTCGCGTTTCGTGAACCCGCGCGCGACCCGCACCGCGCTCATCACCGCTTCCGTCCCGCTCGACACGAGCCGGAGCTTCTGCATGGACGGCACCGCGCGGCGGATTTCCTCGGCCAGTTCCGTCTCGGCCGGGGTCGGCGCCCCGAACGTCGATCCGCGCGCCGCGGCGCCCGCGATGGCCTTCACGACGGCGGGAGGCGCGTGGCCGAGGATGAGCGGCCCCCAGGACCCGACGAGGTCGATGTAGCGATTGCCGTCGGCGTCCCAGGCGTGCGGCCCGCGGCCTTTGACGAGGAACCGCGGCGTCCCGCCGACCGATCGGAAGGCACGGACCGGCGAGTTGACGCCGCCGGGGAGAATCTTCTTCGCGCGCTCGAACAGCGCGCGGCTGCGGGTGGTCTTCATGGCCCGGAAGTCTATGGAGCTATCGGAGTTTCATCCTCTTTTATCATTTTCGAGGGCGTATCCATCCCTCCGAAATCCCCCTTCTTCCATCCTTGAATTCCGGTTTCGGAAGGATGGATGTCCGAGGATGTCCAGAGGATGGAGACGGCCTGGAAGACAATAAAGGAGGATGAAACACCAATGGGTGGACCCCTTCAGTTCATCATCGCCTGCGTCAGTCCGAAATAAATCGCCAGGCTCAGAATGTCCTGCACGATCGTCGCGACAGGCCCCGATCCGAACGCCGGATCGGTCCCCAGCCGGTCGAGCGTCCACGGCAGAAGCAGACCGACCGCCGCGGCCACGGTGCCGGCAGCCGCCAGCGACAGCGACACCGCCCAGGCCAGCCGCGCGTCGCGAAAAAACACCAGGATCGCCGGAAACGCCGCCGCCCCCAGCACCGAGCCGATCAGAAACCCGGAAAACACCTCGCCCACGAGCAGCCGCTTCAGCGAAACCCGGCTGAGCGACAGCCCGCGCACCGCAATCGCCTCCGTCTGCGTGCCGATCGCGTCGGCGAGATACACGAGGCCCGGAATGAAAAAGGCGATCGCGACGTGGGCCTGAAGGGCCCTCTCGAACCGGGAGACGAGGAGCGTCGCCGCGCCGCAGCCCGCGAACCCCAGGAGGAGCCACGGCAGCCGGTGGATCGCCTGCCGCGCCGGCGGCTCCTCGAGCGCCTCCCGCGCGTGCGAAATCTCGCGCCGCACGCCCGCCAACCGGTGCAGGTCCTCCGCGTGCTCGCGATAGAGAATCTCCATCAGCGCTCGGGGAAGGACGGCGCCGAGGAAGCGGCCGTCGGCGTCGGTGACGGGCACGGAGGGCAGATCGTGGCGGAGGGCCGCGTGCGCGACGCGTTCCTGATCCTCGGACGGCCGGACGGTGGCCGGGCCGCGCGCGGCGAATTCGCCGACGGGCCTCTCCGGAGCTGCGGAGAGGAGCGCGAGCAGGCCGACCTCCCCCTGGAGACGCCCTGCCGGATCCGTCACGTAGACGACATCCGGCCGATCCCACGCTCCCTCGCGGACCCGCAGCAGCACCTCGCCCGCCCTCTCGACCGCGGTCGCAACCGGCACCCGCTTCGACATCCGGCGACCGGCGCTTTCCGGATGGTGTTCGTGAAGCCTCCGCATTCTTTGACCCTCAGAGATTGGGGAAGGACCGGTCCGGGATGTTCCGTCGGCCGGGAGGATGGCCTGCGATTGACAGAAACCGGGCGAGCCAGCCGACTCCGCCTCCATCCCGGTCTTTCTCAAACTCCGGGAGGCAAAGCACCTCCTGAGAACGCGAAAAAATACGATCGCAGGGGCGGTCGGGGCGAGCGAGCGAAGTCCGACCGCTCCGGAGATCGGATTTTTCTCGCGCTCTCACTCGACGATGAGCCCCTTCCACGGCCCGAGCGGCTCGAGCCACGCGCCGGCGATTTCCATGTCGCGCCGGAATCCCATGCCGATCAGGTGCACGATCGTGGGGCCAAGCGGGGAGGTCTCCCCCACCATGAGCGACAGCCACCACAACTTCTTCTCGTAAATCGTCTCCCCGATCACGAACGTCTTGGGCATCTCCTGCGGATGGACCCAGACCGTCGCTTCGCTCAGCAGGTACATCGCGGCCCGCGGTCCGTCGACGAGAACCTGGAGCCGCTCGAAATCGATCGTCACGTAGGGCTGGCAGGGATCCCGCCGCACGGACTTGAGCGCGGCGAGAATCGCTCCGGCGATGAAGATGCCCGCGAGCGTCGCAGAGGTGATCCTCTCAGGCACGAACATGAGCGACGTCGCCGCGCACGCCGTGAAGGCGGCGGCCAGCGTCAGCGCCCCCCCGCGCCCCGCCGCCGCGCGCGCGGAGTCGGGAGGACCGAACCTAAGCCGGCGGCGGTCCTGCTCGAGAAGCGTCGAGGCCCACGGTCCGGAGGGGAGTTGAAGTGTATCCACCGCGCGCGAATTGTAGTCGCCCCCGCGTCACGAATCTTGTGAATCGCATGCCTCGCCCCTAGAATGCGCCGAACTTCGCCCGCACGGCACAGGAGCCCCGCGCCACCGGTGACCCGCAAAAACGTCTACTACTACGTCTCGGGCCACGGCTTCGGCCACGCCACCCGCTCGTGCGTCGTCATGAACGCCCTTCACGCCGTCGACCCCACCGTCTTCTTCCACATCCGCTCCAACGCCCCGCGCTGGCTATTTGCGAAGAACGTCGTCGCCCCGTTCGAGTACTGCTTCGTCGAGGTCGACGTCGGCGTCGTCCAGCGCACGATCTTCAACATCGACAAGCAGCGGACGCTTCGGAACTGCGAGGAAGCGCTGGACCGGGCGCCGAAGGTGATGAAGCAGGAGCTGAAGTTCGCGCAGGAGCATCCGCCGGTGCTGATCGTGTCCGACATCGCGCCGCTGGCGTTCGAGGTGGCGGACAAGCTCGGCGTTCCGTCGGTGGCGATCGCGAACTTCTCGTGGGACTGGATTTACGAGTCGTACGTGAAGGAGTGCCGGCAGTTCGGGCCGATCGTCGAGGCGACGCGGGCGAGCTACCGCAAGGCGGACCTCCTGCTCCGGCTGCCGTTCCCCGGCGACTTTTCGGCGTTCCGGAAGCAGAAGCCGATCCCGTTCATCGCGCGCAAGTCGACGGCGCAGAAGACCGAGGTGTTCGAGACGCTGGGCATTCCGCGCACCGACAAGAAGGTGGTGCTGCTCGCGTTCGGCGGCGTGGACGGCGCGGGGTTCATGATGGACGGGGTCGAGCGCAACCCGCAGTACCTGTTCGTGATCCCGACGGACCAGGCGATCCCGCGGCTCCCGAACGCCGTGAAGGTGCCGGAGGTCGTGCACGTGCGGTTCCAGGACCTGGTGAAGTCCTGCGACCTGGTCGTGTCCAAACCGGGCTACGGCATCGTGTCCGAGTGCGTGGCCAACCGGACGCCGTTCCTCTACACGTCCCGCGACGACTTCATCGAGTACGACGTCATGGTGAAGCAGCTCAAGAAGTACCTTCCCACCGCGTTCATCCCGAGGATGTACCTCGTGATGGGCGACTGGGACGTGCACCTCGACGGTTTCATCGGCGCGAAGCACGCGTGGAAGGAAGTGGCGACTGACGGCGAGGTGGTGGCGGCGAAGGTGCTGAAACGATACTTGAAAGCATGAGAGGCGTCCGAAGTGCTGTTTCCAGTTGCCAGTGGCCAGTGTTCAGTAACCAGCGGATACTGGCAACTGGCCACAATCCGCTTGACTTACCCCCTTCGCGTCCTAAGATAACCAGCCGTTGTCCGGGCCGCGTGCCCGGTGGGAATTCGGGGGGGCCTTGCGCCCAGCTTGGAGGAATCGTGATGTTCAAGAAGCTGCTCCTCGTCGGTCTGCTGGTGTCCAGCGCGGCCCTGGTCGGCTGCACCTTCAGCGCCGAGCATAACAAGCACCACTGGTGGGCCTTCCGCCAGGACATCCACGAGATGCACCGCTTCGTGGATCGGCATTTCCTGAACTACGACGAGCGGGACCCCAGCCGGTTCTAGGCCGGGCAGAAGTCCTCGACAGCCGGACACAGGCCGCCTCCACGCGGAGGCGGCCTTTGTGTTTTCACAGGCGGGGAAGCGAGAGTTTCCGGAAGGCGGCGAGCCACTCGAGGGATTCCGGCCGGCGGAAATCCGGGTAGGTCCACGGAAGCGGCTGGAAGGCGCCGCTGCGGAACAGGAGGGTGATCTCGGCCCAGATGCCGCCGCCGATCCAGACGCGGTGGCCCGCGCGTTTTGTCGAGGCGAGCGTCAGGTTGTTCGCGTCGACGAAGCCGGGGTCGATATTGACGGGCCGGGGGACGGGCGCGCCGGCCGCGAGCCGGGCTTCGAGCGCGATCGCGCGGGATTTCAGGGAAGCGAGCTGGTCCACGCCCGCAGGTTGCTCGAAGCCCAGGAACTGGCGCATGAGTCCGGGGCCCATTTCGGGTTCGTAGTACGAAGATTCCGTCCAGGGCCGGGGCGCGCTCGCGAGCGCGACGGGACCCCACTCGGCCTCGAGGAGTGCGCGGGCGGACTCCAGGCGGTCGGGATGGCCCGCCAGCAGTCCGGTCATGAGAGCCGCGCGCGGAGGATAGGGGCTAGGTGAGGTCATCGAGGAGCTTATCGAGCACCTCGACGAGTTTGTTCTCCACGTCGTAGGTGCCGTCCCCGATGGCCCGCCGGAGCGCGGCGACCGTCTCCGCGCGGACGTCGGGAACCTGGCGCAACTGATCGCGGAACCTGGCCCTGGGCGAGATTTCGACGCGGTCGCTCGGGTTCGCCTGCGGTTCTGCGGGCGATTCCGGGATAGGCGCGTGGTTGGGTCGGATCGGAAAGAGGGAATCGATCCGGTTGATTTCCATGTGTGTGGGGGCTCCTGGAAAAGAGGGAGAGGGTACTTGGGATATCGGGAAGTGCAGCCGGAAACTGAAGCTTCATTTCATAATGAAATATATGTCATTCTGAAAGGTGCATGCCGCAGATCCTCAACCCCCCTCATAACGCTGAAGTCCCTCCCGCCCCAGATGGCGCGCGAAGCGCGCCGCTTATGGCTTCTAGCTTGTGGCTTATGGCTCCCTTCTACCTCACCTCACTGTTTGACCACTCCCCCCCTCTCCCCTAGAATCCTCTTCATTCTCGCCCTCCTGGGGGATCATCGACGCATGCGCTTCCTCGCCGCCACGCTCCTCGCCCTCTGCTCGCTCTCCGCTTCCGCCGAAGACACCGTCATCCTCATCAACCAGAGCGAGGTCACGGGCCGCATCGTCTCGGATGACGGCAGCCAGATCGTGGTCGACATCGCCGACCCTGCGGGCCGGCTCACGATCAACTACGAAGATATCGCCACCATCAACGGACTCTCCGCGGAACGCCTGCGGAGCTACCGCCGGGAATCGGATCTTGCCGAGACCGCCTTCGGCACGCGCGGCATCGCCAGCCCGCGAGGCATCAGGAAGGAAACCCGCGGCATCACGAGCTACATCGAGCGGGTCACGATGGAGCCGATGACCGGAAGCGACCTCGCGGCGCTCGCCAGCGCCCTCGCGAAGTTCCGCCTGGCGCCCGCGGGATGGAACGCCTCCATCGGAATCCCGTCCTGGATCGCCGCCCGCCGCTCCGCCTCATGGGACGCCGACGAAGCCACGCTCCGGCTGATCGTCCCCGGCCTGAACGAAGCCAGCGGCACCGAACCGTTCTGGATCGCCGCCGGCCGCAAGGCCGAGTCGTACCCCATTGCGCGCGAAGTCGGGCGCGGAGCCCTTCATCATATGATGGGCCTCGGCGACCGCCGCGCGGTCCTGCGCGGCTGGGACGACCGCTCGCTCGCGTTCGCCGCGACCGAGACGGGGCTCGCCGCCGCGATCGCCCTCGACGCCATCCTCGAACCCGCCGGCCTGACCTCGAACCAGGGCGACTCCGCGCTGGCCCTCATCGCGATCTCCGGCGCCGGACGGGAATCCGCCTCCGCCCCCGAGTTCCTCCGCGCCTGGCGCGACTTCTCCGAAACCGAGGGCGCGCGCTTCTTTCGCGCCGCCAGGCTCGCCGGCGGCTGGCGCCTCGCGCTCCGCGTGCTCGAGGACATCCCCGTCTCCACCGAGCAGATCCTCCACCCCGAACGCTACTTCGCCGACCGCGACTTCCCCACCGCCGTTTCGCTTCCCAGCCCCGCCATCCCCGACGGCGCCGGCTCGCTCGGGTTCGTCCGCTCCGGCAGCCTCGGAGAGTGGTTCACGTACCGGTCGCTTCTCAACGCCGGCGGCGAAGGCCGCGGCCTCGACGAGGTCACCGCCCGCCGCGCCGCCGCGGGCTGGGACGGCGACGCCTGGGTGGTCCTCGCGCCCCCCGCGGGCGAGCCCGCCCTGATCTGGTTCACCGTCTGGGACACCCCGCAGGACGCGCAGGAATTTGCGGAAGCGGCGGCCGACGCGGCGCTGCTCCGCTCGGAGCGCGGCAAGAAGCAGGCGGAAGGCGGACGCATCCGGCTCGACACGTCGCACGGCTACGGACTCATCGAAACGCGCGCGCGCGAAGTCGTCGTGGTCGAGGCCGTGGCCTCGCCCGACGTCGCGGGCGCTTTCGCGGAAGCGGCCTGGCGGGACGCGGTGCGCGCCGAGGAGAGGGGAATGGCGACGGTGTCGTGCAGCCTCGAGGCGCTGGCGGCGGCGGGCGGGAAGGACGCGCTCGCCGAGGGCTGGCCGAACGAGCAGCCGAAGGCCGATCCGATCTCCGGCACCGTCGAAACGGACCCCGCGACGAAGGCGCGCGTCTTCGCCGCTGCCGGGGCGTTCCAGGTCGCGATCCCGGACGGCTGGGAGCACAAGGCCGAACCCACCGCCCTCACCCTGACCACGAAATCGCCGGAAGGCACCGCGACCGTCACGTTCACGTTCCACCGCCTCCCCGTCAGCGCGCACCCGGCCCTCGTCTTCGCGCGCGCCTGGAACCTCTCCTGCCCGAAAGCCGACGGCACCATGCTCCCCTGGGCCGCCAGAACCGCCGACGGCCGCGGCTGGTTCCAGTTCGCCCCCCGCAACAGCGAAAAACGCGTCCACCTCGCGTGGGCCGTCTCCGGCAACCGCCTCATCCGCATGGAGGCCGTCGCCCCCCTCTCCGGCCCCTCCGAGGACGCCCGCCGCCAGCTGCAGGAAGCCCTCGCGAGCGTCCGCTTCCTCAGGTGAATACGGAGCCCACTTCCATGAAATCCCTCGCCGCCGCCGCCCTCACCCTCGCCCTCGCCGCGCTTCCCGCCCGGGCCCAGGAGGAATCCCTGAAAGACGGGGACGTGAAGGACCTCCAGAAGATCGTAGAGGGGATCCGCACGCTCAAGTTCAAGAATCCGGTGAAGGTAGGCGTGCAGGACGAGAAGGACCTGAAGGCGATGGTGCGGAAGTCCTTCGACGAGGAGTTTCCCGAGGCGAAGGCGCGGAAAGTCGAAGCGGCGTACAAGAAGCTGGGCGTCATCCCGAAGGACATGAACCTGCGCGAGTTCATGATCGAGCTGCTCGCGGATTCGATCGGCGGGTACTACGACCCGAAGACGAAGCAGCTCTACCTGATCCGCCGGACGGGCGGCGGGAACAACCAGCTGAACGAGACGATGAAGCAGATGTACGGCATGGACTGGGACACCATGGCGACCATCCACGAGCTCACGCACGCCCTTCAGGACCAGCACTTCGACCTCCAGTCCATCCCCACCGACATGGAGGGCAACGACGACCTCGTGACGGCGATGCAGTGCCTGTTCGAGGGCGAGGCGAACTACGTGATGTACGAGAACGTGTTCGCGAAGCGCGGGACCAGCCTGCGCACGCTTCCGAGCCTGCGGATGTTCCTCGCGGGGGGCGTGAGCGGGTCGCCGAAGATGAACGCGGCGCCGGAGATTCTGAAACGCGGGCTGGCGTTTCCGTACATGGAGGGGATGGTATTCGTGCACGCGGTGCTGAAGAAAGGCGCGGCGTGGGAGACGGTGGAGGAGATGTACACGAAGTTGCCGCTGTCGACGGAGCAGATCCTTCATCCGGAGAAGTACCTGGAGAAGGACTATCCGCAGGAGGTGAAGCTGCCGGACCTGGGGGCGGTGCTGGGGAAGGGGTGGGAGCGTGTGGAGGAGAACGCGCTGGGGGAGTTGAACATCCAGATCGTGCTGGGCGAGTTCATCAGCCGGAAGAAATCGGCGAAGACGATCAACGCGGCGGCGGCGGGGTGGGACGGCGACCGGTTCGCGGTGTACATGAAGGGTGACGAGGCCGTGCTGGTGTGGTTTTCGACGTGGGACACGGAGGGCGACGCCGGGGAGTTCGCGAAGCAGGCGGTTCGGGCGCTGAAGAAGAAGCTGGGCGCGGAGGGCGCGGCGGACGGCGACGCGCGCACGGCGTGGGACGGGGGGTCATCGGTCGAGCGGCACGGCCGGGACGTGCTCTGGATCGAGACGGCGGGGAAGGCGGCCGGAAAGGTGAGTTCGACGGTCTGGGCGGGGGTCGAACTGAAGGAGCTGACGAAGATCGAGCGCAAGCCGAAAAAGGACGCCAACGCGATGGCGGAGAACGAGGTGTTCGCGCTTCGGAAGGCGCCGCGCGGGGTGAACTGGAAGGTAGTGGAGGACGGGACGAGCGTGACGGTGACGTGGAAGGGGATGGACGGAGCGGCGACGTTCCGGTGCGTGTCGAAGAAGGGGCGCGAGAAGGAGGAGGTTCTGGAGGAGGCGCTGGCCGCGGCGAAGGGCGAGCTGGAGGGGGGAAAGCGCCGGTCCTGGACGCTGGAGTCGCTCGAAGCGCCGGCGGGGGCTCTCACGGGAAAATCCGGGGATCTCGGCGACGTGAAGGTGGGAATCGTGGTGCTGGCGGCGAAGAAGAAGTACGTGATCGCGCGGCTGGCGTGCTCGAAGAAGGACTGGGAGAAGGCCTCGGCGGTCTTCGAAAAACTGCTGGCGGGATACGAACCGAAGTAAGGCGGGCCTACTTGTCTTCCACGACGGGTCTTCCGATCCCGTGCTCCAGCTCGAGCGCCTTGGTGCGATAGATCAGGAACGCGATCAGGAAGATGACGGTCGTGAGCGCGAGGCCGCACGTGAGGGCGGCGAGGATGACGCGCTGGTTCTGAAGGGCGCGCACCTGGTCCTTGAGCACGCGGAGTTTCATGTCTCCCTCGCCGCCGGCCCTGGCGCGGGCGACGGCTTCGCGGATGGGGACCGGCACTGCGGGGGGCGTCTCCGCCGGCGACTTCGCGGGCGCAGGCCTCTCCGCCTCCGCGACCGCGGCGACTTTCGGCGCCTCGGTGGCGCGTTTCGGGGCTTCCGTCCTGACGACCATCGGCGAGTGCCCGGTGATTCCGACGGCGAGCACCGCGGCGGGGACTTCCGCTTTTGCGGGCGCGGCGGCCTCGGCCTCGTCGCTTTCGTACGTCACCAGGATCTTCCCGAACCGGACCTGGTCGCCGGACTTCAGGAGCTCCTTTTTGACTTCCTTCTCGTTGATCCGCGTTCCGTTGCGGCTGTCCAGGTCCTCGATCCAGTAGCCGTCGGGCTTCTGCTCGAGGCGCGCGTGCGTGGCGGAGATGCTGTGATCGTCGATGACGACGGCGGCTCGGTGCGAGCGTCCGACGACGGAAGTGCCTGAGAATGCGAAGATCTCGATGTTGCCGTTGTCGTGCTTGCGGACAAAGCGGGGCACGGTGTCCTCCTTGGGATCGGGTAAGGATATCAAACAGGGGCTGAGATTTCCCGAGATGGAGGGGCCAGTGACCAGTGACCAGTTGCCAGTGGCCAGTGGCCGCTGGCAACTGGCCGCTGGCAACTGGCCACTGGCAACTGGCCACTGGCAACTGGCCACTGGCAACTGGCCACTGGCCACTGGCAACTGGCAACCGGCAACTGGCAACCGGTCACCACCCGCAACCGTTTTTCCCCCGATTGCGCTACAATCTCCCCGGGAGGGCCATAAGGAGATTGGCCATGAGGACGATCGCGATCCTCCTCCTGTCGGCCGTCGCGGCCGCCGCGCAGGACTCTGCTCCCGCGCCTTCCGGTTCGGTCCAGCCCGCCGACCTCCCCTCGGCCGCCGGCCGCAAGGCCGCCAAGGACGGCAGCGCCTGGCTGCTCAAGGCCCAGCACGGTGACGGCTGGTGGGGCGAAGAGCCCGGCATGCCGCCCGACGTCGCGTGCACGGCCATGTCCGGCCTCGCGATCCTCTCCGCCGGCGAGACGGCGCGCGAGGGCAAGGCGCGCGCGGCGGTCGACAAGGCGACGGTCTGGGTCGCGGGCCAGGCCCGCAAGACGCGCCGCGGCTGGTCGATCCAGACGAGACCGTCCAGCCTCACGAGCTACCTCGGCGGCCGCATCCACGATTACCTGGCCTGCGCCTTCCTCGCGGAGTCCTGCGGGATGCTCCCCGACCTGTCGCAGGACGAGGACGTCCGCTCCGGCCTGCGCGCCCTCATCGACCGCATCGAAAAAGCCCAGCTCGAGGACGGCTCCTGGAACGACGGCGTCGAACCGCTCGACACCACCGCCATCGCCTACGTCGCCCTCCGCGCCGCGCACAACGCCGGGTTCTCCGTGCGCCGCGCCTCCCTGGAGAAGACAGTGGACTACGTCGAGAAACGCTTCGATACCGCCCGCGGCGTCCTCAGCGACCCCCGCTACGGCGATCAGGAACGCTTCACCAGTACCGCCGGCGCCCTCCGCGTGCTCATGGGCCTCGGCCGCGAAACCGGCGAGCCCGCCAGACTCGGCATCGCCATCCTCCGCCGCCGCCCCTTCGGACGCGACTACGGCGACCTCGTGAGCGGCGAAGATTTCTTCGGCGGCGTCCTCGGCGCCCACGCCATGGCGCTCGAGGAAGGCGAGGCCTGGACGGAAGTCTTCGGCAAAATGGAGCGCGTTCTCGCCAAATGCCAGAACGCCGACGGCTCCTGGACCGGCCACCACTGCATCTCGGCGCGCGTGTTCTGCACCGCGTGCGCCGTCGTGACCCTCGAAGCCCCCTTCCGCTTCCTGCCCATGCAGCAACTCTAGGAAGCGCCGGAGGGCGGCAGCCGGTATCCTGCGCCCTTCCCCCATGCGACGCTTCCCCGCCCTCCTGCCCTTTCTCTTCCTCGGCTGCGCCTCCGATCCCGGACCTGCGCCGCCGCCGGCGCGCGACGTCGCGCGCATCCCGGCGGCGCTCGACCGCGGCACCGCCTGGCTCGCCGCACGCCAGCACGAGGACGGGAGCTGGCGCAGCGAGACCTACGGGCTGCTGCGAAGCGGCCAGTCGCTGACGCCGTTCGTGGCGCGCGCGCTTCGCGCGGCGGACGCGCACGGCCCGGCGGGGCGCGGACTCGCCTGGGTCCGCGCGAATCTCGCCGCCGACGGCTCGCTCGGCACGGCGGGCGAACTCGCCGACTACCCCGGCTACGCGACGAGCCTCGCCCTCGTCCTCGAAGCCGACCTCCCCGCGTCGCGCCGGTACCTCGCGCGCTGCCAGTTCCTGCGCGAGGGCGACC
The DNA here is from genome assembly GCA_016190145.1 of Planctomycetota bacterium. Taxonomy (GTDB): domain Bacteria; phylum Planctomycetota; class MHYJ01; order WSZJ01; family WSZJ01; genus WSZJ01. The sequence continues at coordinate 16,065 of JACPRD010000047.1, forward strand.
CCGAGCACGGCGGGTTCGCGTTCAGCGCGCGTGCCGCCGAGAACGCCACGCCGCCCCACGTCACCGAAATGTCCCGGATGGCCTGGGCCGCCGAAGCCCTGGGAGCCTTCTCCGGCGCCCCCGCCGCCGTCGCGTGGGTCTCGCGCTGCCAGGCGGAAGACGGCGGGTTCTTCTTCACCCCCGCCCAGGAGGCGAACAAAGCGGGTCCATCGACCTCCTATGGAAGCGCCACCTGCGACGGCATCCGGGCGCTCCGGCGGCTCGGCGTGGGGCGCGACGACCCCCGCGTGCAGCGGGCGCTCGCCTGGCTGCGGGCGCGCGAAGCGTACGGCGAGAACCCGGGTTTCACGGGCGAGGCGCGGCACTGGGAGCGCGGAATCTACTACTACTATCTCGCGGCGCTCGCGGAGACCTACCAGGACCTGGGCGGCCCCGCAGGCTGGCGCGACCGCATCGCCGACGAACTCATCGGGAAGCAGCGCGGGGACGGCTCCTGGTCGAACGCGCAGCCCGACATGAAAGAGGACGACCCGCTGATCGCCACCTCGTTCGCGGTCGAAGCGCTGTCCCGCTGTCGGTGAGGAAACACGGTGGACGGGATTGCGGTCGCGGCCGGCTTCGACCGCGGTTCGTTCCTCGTTTCTCGTTACTCGTTTCTTGTTCCGCGCGAACAAACGGGTCATGGGTTCGGGGCCTCCACCCGATCGCGGCACGAAGCACGGGAGATCAATTCACGCGGGAGCCGCGGGCTCAGCACCCGATGCTTCGCGCGGAACGAGAAACGAGTAACGAGTAACGAGGAACGAAACCTCGTTCCAGAACCGTCCGCCGGTGAGCCCTGCGCGCCCGGCTATCTAGGCTTTCGTTTTCGCTTCGATCCACAGCGCTTCCATTTCTTCCAGAGTGGCTGACTCGGGCGCCTTTCCCTGCGCCCGGAGCGCTTTTTCGACGTAGCGGAAGCGCTTCATGAACTTGTCGTTCGTGCGGCGAAGCGCGGACTCGGGATCGACGTTCATCTTGCGCGCCATGTTGGCGAGCGTGAAGAACAGGTCGCCCATCTCGTCCTCGAGGCGCGAGGGGTCGCCGCCCTTCAGCGCTTCGCGCAGCTCGCGGACTTCCTCGTCCAGCTTCTCGAGCACGGCGCCGACGTCGGGCCAGTCGAATCCGACGCGCGCGGCCTTCGAGGAGAGGCGGGCGGCCTTGAGGAGGGCGGGCAGGTCGGCGGGGACGCCGTCGAGGACCGAGTCCTTTTTCGTGCCGCGGCGCTCCTGCGTCTTGAGCTTCTCCCAGTTGGCGAGCGCGTCGCGCGAGTCGGCGACGGAGGCGTCGCCGAAGACCCAGGGGTGGCGGCGCACGAGCTTGTCGGCGATCCCGTTGACGACGTCGGCGCCGGTGAAGGCGCCCGTCTTTTCGAAGAGGGCGCCCAGGAAGACGACCTGGTAGAGGAGGTCGCCCAGCTCCTCCTTCACGACCGCCGGGTTCTTCTCGTCGAGGCCCGCGAGGACCTCGTAGGCCTCCTCCAGCAGGAACGGCCGGATGGAGTCCGGCGTCTGCTCGCGGTCCCAGGGGCATCCTCCCGAGCCGAGCAGCCGGCGCATCACGTCCACGAGCCGGTCGTAAGCCGCGCCTTCCCCGCTCACTTTTCGGCCGCCTCGATCTTCACCTTGCGCGAGGCGATCGCGTCGGACTTTCCGTCGCACGCGTAGACCTTGAGAAGCCAGGTTCCCTCGCGCAGCCCGCCCGGGATCCGGAGCGTCGCCTCGAACGCGCCGCCCTTCATCGCCACCTCCGCCTCCGCCGCCACGCCCTCGTTCATACGCTTCCAGTTCCGTTTCAGCACCTTCCCCAGATCCTTCGCGTCCCGGTCCACCTTCTCGAGCGGTTCGATCGACTTGAGGCGTTCGGGCTCGAGCGTCACGAGGGCGGTCCCATCCCCGAGATCGGCGGTTCCCTCGACCGCCAGTTCCGCGCCCGGCTCGCACGCCTTCGGGGCGTCGAGCTTCGCCTTCTTCGGCCAGGGCATCCGGGTGGCGGGGTCGCCGAAGAGGTTATAGGCGAGCGAGCCGTCGAGGCGGTAGCGGGCCTGCATGTCCGGGCCGCCGACGGTGCCCGCGGCCATGCCGTCGATGAACTTGCGCATCGCGTCGTTGTCGAGCGGCTTGAGCGCGCGGCGCCTGGCGGCCATGACAGCGAGCCCGATCGTGGGGGCGCGCCGGGAGAACATCGCGCCCATCAGCTCCTTGGCGAAGATCATGTCCGCGTACGGGTGCGAGATGCCGCTCGAGGCCACGACCGCGGCCGGCCCCCCGGGGTTGCGCGCCAGGGACTCCGCGAGGCAGTCCTTCTCCTCGTCGAACGAGCCCGTCAGGCAAGCGAACAGGAACGCCACGGGAAGACCGTTCTTCACGTCGAACGCGCCGGCCAGGTCGCAGTCGAGGATGGGGAAGCGCTTTCCGCCCCACTTGAGGGTCTGCACGCCGTGTTCCCAGCCGTGGCCGCTGTAGGCGAGGAGCAGGCAGCCCTCGTTGACGCGCTGCGTCAAGAAGGCGTTGTACTCGTCGTGCGGGTAGGTGAAGGGCAGGTCGAGCTCGAGGGTGGACTGGACCCGGAACGCGAAGGAGTCGGGAACGAAATCGGAGGCCATTTTCATGCCCCCCGTCTTGAGCATCCCGTCGAGCGCGGCCCCGAAACCCGCCGTCCCCAGCACGAGGTGCAGCCGCCGCCGCCACTCCCCCGGCGGCGCCTCCTCCAGCCTCTTCACCTTCGCCAGCAGCGCCCCCGCCTCTTCCGGCGTGCGCGCCGGCCAGCGGCCCAGGGCGAGGTCCGGAAGATCGTCGCCGTCCAGGAGCGCGGCGTACCCGTCGGTCGCGGTCCAGCCCGCGCCGAGCGCGTCGCGCAGGGCGCACGGCAGTCCCGCTTCGGAATTCCTCGAGGCGTCGCCGGCGAGCAGCACGTAGCGGAGCTTCGGCTCCGGCCAGTCCTTCGACGCCGCGCGGAGGAACGACCGGACGGCCTCCGCCGCGGGCACGTCCGCCCCCGCCGCGTCGCGAACCTGCTCGAGCGGCACGAACGCCGCCGCGAGCCCCTGCGCCTGCCGGTACGCCACAAGCGGCGCGAGCGCCCCGCGGAACGCTTCGGGGCCGATCGCCACCCATTCGAGGCCGGCATCGGGGACGAAGGAGGGAAGCGCCGCCTCGAGCGCCGCGGGCCGCAACAGCCCCTTCCATGAGGCCGCCATCACCGCCCCGTCCTCGGCCACGGCCGCCGGGCGCCCCGCGATGCGGGCGCGCCGGGCCAGCGAGAAGACGACGTCCAGCGGATCGGTTTTCTTCCCGCCGAGCGTTACCGCGACGGCGCGATCGCCGACCCACGCAGCCTGCGGCGCCGCGGCGATCGCGGGGCCGTCCAGCTCGATCCAGTCGAGATACGCCGGCGGGCCGGTGCCCATCGGGCCCGAGGCGATGACTCGCGCGACCGGCTTGTCCTCCGTTCGGAAGGCGAGCGTGTGCGCGCCGTCCGCGAGGTCGGCCTCGAATTCCGCCGTGTAAGGCCTCCCGCCTTCCCACGCCGCCTCGCCCAGCGCCTTCCCGTTCAGCTCCACGCCGATCCGGTGCGCGACCTTCTCCGTGCGCATCGGCTGCAGTCGGATCCGGATCTTCGTGGTCCTGCGGCGGCCCTCGGTTTCGAAGCGCACCTCGGCGCCGTCGTTGACGGGCATCCAGTAGAACGGGGCGTCGGTCGTGTCCATGAGGCCGAGGCGCGCGGTTTCAAGCCTGTCGAAAACGCAGTTCCCCTCCAGGTGCGTCACCGTGCGCGGCACGCGCGTGGGGGTCCCGGCCTGCGAAAAGTCCGACGGCTCCGCGACCGCGGGAGCGCTTCCCGCGGGGCGGATCCAGACCGTGCCGGGCCGCGTCACCGGAAAGAGGACGGTCTCCTTCTCGACGCACCAGGGCAGGTCCTCGCCGCCGAGCGTGACCGACAGCGCCGCGGCGTTCCAGTCCGGCCAGTGCTTCCGGAGCTCCGAAGTCGGAAGTCCGGCGACGCCGGCGCGGTCGAAGCGGGCTTTGAGGGGAAGGGGGTTTTCGGCGGCGGCGAGCGAGGCGGCGAGAAGGGCGAGGAGGAGGGTGCGCATAGGGAAGATGATACGGATTGGGGGCGGGGGCGATAGGGATCTGTCGCGCGGCGGGAGCCGTGCCCCTTTACCTTTACCTTCCCCTTTACCTTTCCCTGCCGTTCCCTGGTCCGCGCGAACGACAGGTAAAGGTAAAGGGGAAAGGTAAAGTTCAAGGGGGGCCGCTTCGCGGCCCGATGCCGCCACGGAGATCCCAAGGCCGGGGGCAGCACCTCCGGCAACTGTCCTGTGACATCCCTTCCCCCCTCTGCTAAACTTCAGCATCTCGCTCTGGCGGAGGCGCCGTGGCCACGAAAGAAGAAGTCGAACTCGCCGTCAAGGCCATCAAGGCGGGCTTCCTCACCAAGGAACAGCTCGGCCCCGCGATGATGAAACAGGACGCGCTGGCCAAACAGGGCCAGCAGACGAAGCTCTTCCAGATTCTCATCGAGTCCAAAACGCTCACGATCCAGCAGTACCAGCTGCTCCAGCGCGAGATGGGGGCGCCTCCTTCGAAGACGATGCCCGCGGACCCGATCCCGGGGTTCAAGATCACGGGAAAGCTCGGCACGGGCGGCATGGCGATCGTCTACCGCGCGGTCGACTCGATGGACAACGCGGAGGTCGCGCTCAAGATCATGAAGCCCGCGCACATGGTGAACCCGCGGTTCGTGGCGCAGTTCCACCGCGAGGCCGAGCTGCTGGAGAAGTTCGAGCACACGAACATCGTGAAAGGATTCCAGCACGGGAAGGTGAACGGGCTGGAGTATTTCGCGATGGAGATCGTGGACGGTCCGTCGATGCGCGAGATCGTGGAGAAGAACGGGCCGGTGACGGAGGAGCGCGCGCTCAAGTACACGATCCAGGTGGCGGAGGCGGTGGAGTACACGCACAAGCAGGGCATCGTGCATCGCGACATCAAGCCCGAGAACATCCTGCTGACGCCGGACGACGACGTGAAGCTGATCGACCTGGGCTTCGCGAAGCCGATCGGGTCGCAGGAGGAGCCGGAGGGGACGACGTCGGGGACGCCGCAGTACATGTCGCCGGAGCAGGCGCAGGGGCAGGCGTCGATCGACGTGCGAAGCGACCTCTACTCGCTGGGGGCCTCGCTCTACCACATGGTGCTGGGCGACGTGCCGTTCAAGGGCGGCGACAACATGGAAGTCATGGCCGCCCAGGTGCTGCAGGAGCTGCAGGCCTCCGAGACGAAGGGCGGGAAGATCTCGAGGATGATGCACTACTTCCTCGAGAAGCTGATGGCCAAGGACAAGGAGATCCGCTACCAGACTCCGGCCGAGGCGATCGAGGACATGAAGAGCCAGTGGGAGGGGATGAAATCCCTCGAGTTCAATCCGGGCGACGTCGCGAAGCCGATGATCGATCCCAACCAGGAACAGCCGAGGCAGGGTTCGACCCGGCCGCCGCAGACGAAGGGACCGGGGAGCATTTCCGACCGGTACAAGCGGCAGACAGGACCGCCCACGAAATTCGGCCGGCTCTTCCGCAAACCCTGATCACCATCCGAGATGCCCGATAAACCTGCCGCGCCGCCGCAAAGGGCGTTCAACGCCCGGGTCGAGAGTCCCTGGAACGAGATGGTCGCGCACCAGGACTCCGGCTTCTTCGAATCCCGGAAGTACCGGAAGCGGGTGGAGCGGCTGGTGGAGTCTGTGTCGAAGGCGCTGGAGGCTGCGGGGCTGGACGTTCCGTTCTGGCCGGACGACGCGGGTCCGGCGAGGCCGAAGGCGCACATCCTGCTGGACAAGACGGGCGTGTTTCACGATCTCAAGGCCTATGCGGCGCAGCTCGAGGGGACGGATCCGCAGTCGGTGATGGTGGGCAAGAGCGTGCAGACGAATTTCCCGAACCTGCTGCGGCACCGTGAGAAGGGGTCGTACTACTGGCCTGTGGATTTTGCCGAGCCGATGTGGGTGACCCTGGACGGGGGCGAGTCGGTGCCCGTGGGGTCGAGCCAGGGCCTGCTGCGGGAGCTGGAGAAGATCAACGAGGTGCTGAAGGTCGAGAAAACGTTCCGGATGCAGAAGATGGCGGACTTCATGGACGCGGGCGAGCGGGACATTGCGAAGGTGGAGACGTACATGGACGTGAGCGGGAAATTCTGGCTGAAGTTCGGATTTCTGGTGGCGCGGAAGCTGGTGGAAAAGTCGATCGAGACGAACCTGCCGGTAGTGTTCGGGTAGGGGTCGCTCGTTCCGCTGACTGGGCCGGTCATTTCTCGACCGCCTTGTCCCCTTCGGGTCGTCGCGGCGGCATTCCGTGCTTTTCGTCCCGCTCGCGGGCGGCGCGGTCGATCCTCTCAAGGAGAGCGGGATCGGCCGCGAGGATCTCGCGCATGACAGTCTTGTCGCACACGTAGAGAAGCGAGTTCCGAAGATCCTCATCCGGCGATTCGAGAACGCGCGCAACCCAACGGCGGACACCTTCTGCGTTTGCAGCGAGCGAGGTATTCGCATCAGGTGCGCACGTGCCCGTGAGAGGCAACAGCATGACGCGAACGAGCCTGGCGCTTTCGGCATCGGTCATGCCATCAAGTCGGGGTAGGCACTCTGGATCGTAGGCGATGAGCGGCCATGCAAACCAATCGGCATTCGTATCGGTGCTCGTCATCACGGTCGTGCGATAACGGCTGCGCATCGCTTCAGTTCCGATCTTCCAGTATGCCGAGCCAATCCGACACGGGTCGTCCTGCGAAACGAAACGATCGTCGAGGCCTCGCGCGACAGCGGCCATCACGGGATGCGCCAGATCCAGCCCCGTGTAGGCCGAGGCCAGGCAGTCGTAGGGAAATGCCCCCCAAGAATCGCATTGGAGGATGGTTTCCGCGATCAGCGAGTCCCCTTCCGCTCCCTGGATCGCGGCCAGCAAGATGATCTTCTCCGGAATTCTGGGCGGATGGCCATCCGCGAGAATCGAATCGATCCATGCCTTCAGGGCCGGGAGAATCTCGGGAAAAACGATTTTGTTCCGCAGGAGATAATCCAAAGCGGCCGTCCTGAGAAGCTCGTCTGCGGATGCAAGTTGCCGGATACACGCGCCTGAGTGCTCATCACTGATCGGGATTGCGGGCCGAGGAGCGACCATCTGCCCCTCGACCCGCAGATTCTCTTCTGTCCGACCCGGCATCGGTTCATCTGGATTTGAATCGGCCGGACTCCCTCCGCTGCCATGACGCCAAGACCTCACTCTCCTCTCAAATGGAATGAGGAGCGCGAGTAACAGTCCGAGAGTCAGGATTCCCGGCGCGACACGCCAGCCGCTTCGCCTCATCGGAAGGATCTCCAGTCCCCTAATCCTCGCAAAAGATCTGCTGCTGGGGACACGGCGCAATCTGCGCGGGTGTGAGTGTGACCATCTTGCCGCCCTTCAGTACAAAAGTGAGCACCCCCACGTTGATCAGATCGAAGCACCCGCCATCGTGGTCCGGATCCTCGACGCAAATGTGTCCCAGGATGGTCTTGCAGACTTTGATCGTATCCGTGTTGTTGAAAAGGAACAAAGCCCCGTTCGAGCCCGCGCCTCCATCGGTACGATCGCACTTGCCGTTCTCTCCTTCCGCGTCGCCGTGCCTGAAGGTGAACACGTCGTCGCCGTCCTCCCCGAAGCAGTTATCGTCGCCACCTTCTCCCTCGATTTCATCCACGATCCCTCCGCCTGCATGAACCTCATCTTCACCCGGCCCTGCGTAGATCTGATCCTGTCCCGGGGTGCCGTTCAATGGAACGTCATCCTTACCTGTACCCTGGATGCGGTCGCCGAAGGCCGTTACAGCGAGGAGAGCCATACAGCCAAGGCCCATGACCGCGGCTCTACGAGCGGACGGAACGGGTTTCCACAACATCTTCATCACCCTCCCGAGAGAATTGCCGCCGGCGGAATTGCCGGAGGTCGGCGGCGATTGTGCGATGCCAGGGGGGGGGGTAAGTCAAGCGGCTGAATCATCGGAATTCGAGCCATCAGCACGTCGCAGGCGGGCTACCCGCGCGGCGGGCGGTGAGTCACCGGCCGCATCGAATCCGGCAGCAGGGGCCGGCCGATCGCCTTGACTTCGAGGGCCTTGAGCAGGCGCTGGATCATTTCCTCCTGAAGTGCGTCCGGGTTGGCGCCGGGGAGGTGGACGGGGATGCGGCCGCCGGCCATGGTGTCGTGGCCGCCGGCGGTGCCTTTGCGGCCGACGACGCGCTGGCTGATGGCGCCGGCGTTGACGTTGGGGTCGTTGGTGCGGAGGGAGAAGAGGACGTTGCCGTGGTGGTAGCCGCAGACGAGGGTCCAGTCGACGTCTTCGAGCCGGAGGAGGAGGTCGGCGATTTCCGGGACCATATCCGGGTTCTCGATGGCGCCGAGGGCGGAGACGGCGACCTTGCCGAAGAGTTTCCCGTTCTGGATGCCGCGGTGCCAGACGGCGAAGTAGTCGAGGGGGATGCGGGCGCGCTCGATGCCGCTGATGAGTTCGAGGTCCGCGATGGGGAACAGCTCCATGTAGGCTTCGACGTCGGCTTTGGAGGCCTCGCGGCCGAGTTCCTGCGTTTCGGTGCGGATGGCGAAGAACATGAGGGTCGCGAGGGGGGGCGGGATTTCGATCTCCGCCTGGGTGAGGTATTCGACGAGCATGGTGCAGGTCGCGCCGTACTGGGTGCGGATGTCGGTGAACGGGACGCTCCGGGTGGCCTTGCGCATGGCGTGGTGGTCGACGACGGCGTCGGCCTGGCGGTCGTGCGGGAGGGAGTTGTTGCCGCCGCGGGGCTGGGTATCGACGGTGGCGATGCGGGGGAACTTCGCGAAATCGATCTGGTCCACGTGCCGGATGGGGAGGCCGAGTTCGCGGATGAGGGCCTTGTTGGAGGCGCGGCCGATGAGGCCGCCGTAGGCGATGGTGGATTTCACGCCGCCGCACTTTTCGAGGAGGAGGCGCAGGCCGCAGGCGCTGGCAAGGCAATCCGGATCCGGATTGTCGTGCATGAGGATCAGCACGGGACCGGGGGCCAGGGCGTCGACGAGCCTGCGGAGTCGGGGCACGGCGGTTCGGACCTGCAAACGGGGTCTCCCATGGGCGCGCCCACTACCCGGGCTCATTCTATAGGAGGGCGTCCGCCGCGCGAATGGTTTCGTTCCGGGCTGGAAGCGCAGGAACCGGACACAACACTCCCGATTCCCGGCCGCTTCCCTTGAAAAGGCCGTGACCCGCCCCAATCTCTGTGATAAAAAACAGGTTCCTCCATGGCTCTCAAACCCGAGTGGCTCAAGGTCAAGGCGCCCGGCGGCGAGAACTACGTCCGCATCAAGCGCCTGTTGCGCGAGCGAAACCTCCACACCGTCTGCGAGGAGGCCCGGTGCCCCAACGTGGGCGAGTGCTGGGGCGGCGGGACGGCCACGTTCATGCTGCTGGGGGACGTGTGCACGCGCGCATGCCGGTTCTGCGCGGTGGCTGCGGGGAATCCGAAGGGGATCGTGGACGGGCGGGAGCCGGAGAAGACGGCCGAAGCGCTCGCGGCGCTGGGACTGGAGTACGTGGTGCTGACCATGGTGAACCGCGACGACCTCCCCGACCAGGGCGCGGCGCACGTCGCCCGCACCATCCGCCTCGTCCGCGAGGCGGCCCCCGACCTGATCCTCGAAACCCTCGTCGGCGATTTCCAGGGTGACACCGCCTGCATCCGCCAGGTCGTCGACGCCGCCCCGCACGTCTTCGGCCACAACATCGAAACCACCGAGCCCCTTCAGAGAAAAGTCCGCGACGCCCGCGCGAACTACGCCCAGTCCCTCGCCGTCCTCGAATACGGAAAAAAACTCGCGCCGGAACGCTTCACCAAGTCCTCCATCATGCTCGGCCTCGGCGAGACCGCGGAGGACCTCGCACGCTGCTACCGCGACCTGCGCGGGGTCGGCGTCGACTTCCTCACGCTCGGCCAGTACCTCCAGCCCTCGAAATGGCACCTGCCCGTGGAGCGCTTCGTTTCGCCGCAGGAGTTCGACGACCACCGCGCCCGGGCGCTCGAGGCCGGCTTCCGCTACGTCGCCTCGGGCCCCCTCGTCCGCTCTTCCTATCGCGCCGGAGAGTTCTACATGGCCAGCCTGATCCGCGAAGCGGCGGGCGGCCCGGAGACACGATGACCACGGAGATGCTGCAGGTGATCCGGACGGACGGCACGGTCCAGAAGAAGCTGGAGCCGGTGCTGGACGGGGAGACCTTGAAGCGGATGTACCGCACGATGGTGCGGGTGCGGGTGCTGGACGAGAAGGGGATGCTGCTGCAGCGGACGGGGCGGATCGGGTTCTACGTGCCCTCCGGGGGGCAGGAGGCGTCGCAGGTGGGGGCGGCGGCGGCGCTGGACGCGGGCGACTGGATTTTCCCGACGTACCGCGATCCGGGGATGGTGCTCTGGCGCGGGGCGTCGTACCGGGAGATGCTGGCGCACGAGTATGGGTGCGCGGAGGACCGCTGCATGGGGCGGCAGATGCCGAACCACTACGCGTTCAGGGAATTGAAGTTCGTGTCGATTTCGTCGCCGATCGCGACTCAGTTGCCGCACGCGGTGGGGGCGGCGATGGCGATCCGGTACCGGAAGTCGAAGGAGGTCGTGCTCGCGTGCCTGGGCGACGGCGGGACGAGCGAGGGCGACTTCCACGTCGCGATGAACTTCGCGGGCGTCTACAAGTCGCCGTGCATCTTCTACTGCCAGAACAACCAGTGGGCGATTTCGGTGCCCGTGAAGAACCAGACCGCCTCCGAGAACATGAGCGTCAAGGCGAAGGCTTACGGATTTCCGGGCGTGACGGTGGACGGGAACGACGTGCTGGCGGTCTACAGCGCGATGCGCGCGGCGGTCGACCGCGCGCGCGCCGGACAGGGGCCGTCGATGGTCGAGTCGCTCACGTACCGCATGGGGCCGCACAGCTCTTCCGACGACCCCAAGCGCTACCGTCTCGCGGCCGAGGAGGAGGAGTGGCGCCGGAAGGACCCCATCGACCGCTTCCGGAAGTACCTCCAGGTGCAGGGTCTCTGGAGCGAGGCGTTCGAAAAGGAGACGTGGGACAAGGCGCGCGAGGAGGTGAACGACGCCGCGCACCAGGTCGAGACGTCGGGCCCGCCGGCGATTTCCACGATGTTCGAGCAGGTCTACGCGGCAACGCCGGCGCACCTCGAGGACCAGAAGAAGTCGCTGATCGACTACCTGAAAACGGGCGAAATCAAGGACTCGGGAGAAGCCTTCCCGCTTTAGAGGAACCGATGGCCACACTGACGCTTCTGCAGGCCGTGAACGACGCGCTTCGCACCGAAATGCGCCGCGACGACCGCGTGGTGGTGCTGGGCGAGGACGTGGGGCGGAACGGCGGGGTGTTCCGCGCGACGGAGGGGCTCCAGAAGGAGTTCGGGGAGGAGCGGGTGATCGACACGCCGCTGGCGGAGAGCGGGATCATCGGCTCGGCGATCGGGATGGCGCTTTACGGCCTGCGGCCGGTGCCGGAGATCCAGTTCATGGATTTCATTTATCCGGCGTTCGACCAGATCGTGAGCGAAGCGGCGAAGATGCGTTACCGGTCGGGGGGGCAGTTCACGTGTCCGATGGTGATCCGGACGCCGTACGGGGGCGGGATCAAGGGGGGGCACTACCATTCGCAGTCGAGCGAGGCGTATTTCTGCCACACGCCGGGGCTGCAGGTGGTGGTGCCGAGCACGCCGCACGACACGAAGGGACTGCTGGCGAGCTGCATCCGCGGGGAGGATCCGGTTCTGTTCCTGGAGCCGAAGCGGATTTACCGGTCTGTGAAGGGGGAGGTCCCGGAGGGCGAGTACACGGTGCCGATCGGGAAGGCGGCGGTGGCGCGGGAGGGGACGCAGGTGACGATCGTGGCGTGGGGTTCGATGACGCACGTCGCGCTGGAGGCTGCGGAGAAAGCGGAGAAGGAGAAGGGGTGGTCGTGCGAGGTGCTGGATCTGCGGTCGCTGGTGCCGCTGGACAAGGAGGCGCTGCTGGCGAGCGTGAGGAAGACGGGGCGGGTGGTGGTGCTGGCCGAGGCGCCGCGGACGGGCGGATTCGCGGGCGAGATCAGCGCGATCATCGCGGAGGAGGCGATGGACTCGATGGAGGCGCCGATCGTGCGCGTCACGGGGTTCGATACGCCGTTCCCCTATACGCTGGAGCATGCGTATATGCCGAACGCCGGACGGACGGTGAAAGCGATTGAGATGGTGGTTAACTACTAGGGAAAGTTCAAAGGCAAACTTCAAAGAGCAAGTAACTTCAAACGGACAAACGCAGAATTCCAAGGGCCACGGTCGACCGGAGGCGTTGAAGTTCTCCCTTTGACGGTTGAAGTTACTTGAAGTTGAAATTGTCCGTTTGAAGTTCCCCCCCGCAACCCCTGCCCGAGATAAGGAAACAGAAAATGGACTTCAAGCTCCCCGACATCGGCGAAGGCATCCACGAGGGGGAAGTCGTCAAGTGGCTGGTCAAGGAAGGCGACGTCGTGAAGGAGGATCAGCCGATCGTCCAGGTGATGACGGACAAGGCCACCGTGGAGATTCCGTCGCCCCGGCCGGGCCGCATCGCGAAAATTCATGCGCCGGAGGGCAAAACGGCGCTCGTCGGCTCGGTGCTTGTCACGATCGACGACGGTTCCTCCGCGGCCGCGGCCCCGGCCCAGGCGACTCCGGCCGCGCCCCGCGCGGTCCCTGCCGCCGCGGCACCCACGGGGGTCCAGCCGCACGCGCCGGCGAACGGCCCCGCGGCGGGCGGCGTCCCGCGCGTCGGGCCCGGCGAAATCACGCGCGAGGTCGTCCGCGCCGCGGTCGCCGCGCAGGCGGCGGTCGCCCAGCCCCAGCCCGGCGCCCGGAAGGTGAACGGCAAGGTCCTCGCCGCCCCCGCGACGCGCAAGCTCGCGCGCGAAATGGGACTCCAGATCGACCGCGTCCTCGGCACCGGACCGAACGGGCGCGTCACGAAGGATGACCTGCAGAAATTCGCGTCGCCGCACGCGGAACGGCCCGCACCGGCGGGAGCGGTCTCCGGAGAGGTCCCCTCCCCGGCGCCGCTCGTCTCTTCCGCCCAGGACGAGCGCGTCCCCCTCCGCGGCCTCCGCAAGATCATCGCGGAAGCCATGCACCGCTCCAAATCCACCGCCGCCCACTTCACATACGTCGAGGAAGTCGACGTCACCGACCTCGTCGCCTTCCGCACCTCCGCCAAGGCCGTCGCCGAACAGCGCGGCGTCCGCCTCACCTACCTCCCCTTCATCATCAAGGCCATCGTCGCCGCCCTGAAACAGTACCCCTACGTGAACGCGTCCCTCGACGACGCCGCGGGCGAGATCCTCCTGCGCAAGAGCTACCACATCGGCGTCGCCACGGCGACCGACGACGGCCTCATGGTCCCGGTCGTCCGCGACTGCGACAAGAAGCCCATCCTCCAGATCGCCCGCGAGCTCGACGATCTGGCGAACCGGACGCGGGCGAAGCGCGCGACGCGCGACGAGCTGCGCGGGTCGACGTTCACGATCACGAGCCTCGGCTCGCTCGGAGGCCTCTTCGCCACGCCGGTCATCAACTACCCCGAGGTGGCGATCATGGGCGTGCACAAGATCATGAAGCGGCCGTGGGTGGTGAAGGACCAGATCGTGATCCGGGACATCATGCTGCTGTCGCTCTCGCTGGACCACCGGGTGGTGGACGGCGCGGTGGGCGCGCAGTTCATGAACCGGGTCGTGGAGATCCTGCAGGATCCGAAGCTGCTGCTGCTGGAATGAAAGCGCCCGTCGCCGCCACGGAGGGGAAGCGGGAAGCGGGGAATGCGGAACCGGGGATGCTTCGCGTCCTGACCGACGACGGCTCCGCCGTCGCGGCGCTCGATCCCGGGCTCTCTGAGGCGGATCTCCGGCGGCTGTACCGCGCGATGCTCCAGCTCCGCATCTTCGACGGCCGCATGCTGTCGCTTCAGCGTTCCGGCCGCATCGGCTTCTACGGCACCGCGACGGGCCAGGAGGCGTCCACGATCGGCACCGCGTTCCCGCTCGAGGGGCGCGACTGGATTTTTCCCGCGCTGCGCGAAGGCGGCACGCTGGCCCTTCGCGACTACCCCATCCGGCTGATGGTGGCGCAGCTGATCGGGAACGCGATCGACGTCTGCAGGGGCCGGCAGATGCCGTGCCACTACTCGGATGCGAAGCGCCACTACGTCGCGATGTCTTCCGTGATTGCGACGCAGTTCCCGCACGCCGTGGGGGCGGCGATGGCGGCGAAGTACCGCAAGGACGGGGCGGTCGTGCTGGGCTACATCGGCGACGGCGGCACCTCGGCGGCGGATTTCCACGTCGCGATGAACTTCGCGGGGGTTTTCAAGCCGCCGGTGGTGCTCGTCTGCCAGAACAACCACTGGGCGATTTCAGTGCCGGTCGCGGTCCAGACATCGAGCGAGACGATCGCGCAGAAGGCGATCGCCTACGGGATCGAAGGCGTCCGCGTCGACGGCAACGACGTCCTCGCCGTCGTCCGCGCATCGAAAGCCGCCATCGACAAGGCGCGCTCCGGCGGCGGCCCGACGTTCATCGAGTGCGTCACCTACCGCCGCCTCGGCCATTCTTCCTCCGACGACCCGACCCGCTACCGGGACCCGGAGGAGGTCAAGGCCTGGGAAGCGAAGGATCCGATCGAGCGGTTCCGCCTCCACCTCGAGAAAAGATCGATCTGGACGGCGGGCTGGCAGAAGAAGCTCGAGCTGGAGATCAACGACGAGATCACCGCGGGCATCCGGGAAGGCGAGGCCGCGGGTCCGCCGGCCGTCGCGACGCTGTTCGACGACGTCTTCCGCGACGTCCCGCCGATCCTGGAGGAGCAGCGGCAGGACCTGCTCAGGCAGGAAGAGGCGGCGAAGGGGGACGGGGCGTTTCCCTTGTAGGACCCCTACAAGTCCTGAGGCTTGAGTCCTGTTCGCCTGCTGATTCTCGACAGCATCGCGGGTCCCAGTTCCACATCGTCGTGAAATGCAAACACGAAATCCGTCCATCCAGTTCGGCAAAGAACGCGATGTGAACCGGTCTGGCGCTTCAGGCTCCAGCCGATGCGGAGCAGCGCGGCATACACGCGTCTTGCCCGAGTACTCGGCCAGCCGCTCAAGCGGCGGCGAACGAAATCGTCATGAACTCGGCTCCGGCTTCGCCATGATCCAGCCTGTCGGCAACGACGCGGAGCGCCAGGGCCTGGGCCTTCGCGCGGGCCTCTTCGAGGCTGTCCCCGTAGGCAAGGACGCCTGAGAGCTCGGGCACCTCCGCAATCCAGCGACCGTCGGTTTCCCGCTCAATTTCGATGGTGAACTGCACGCGGCGTTTCCTGAAAGTTGACGAAGGGATTGTACTCTTCGAATCTCGCGCGAGACAACGGGAGAAGCCTGCTCGCCTCGGGTCCGGCGCCGACTTGTCGTAGAATCCCTCCCGTGCACTGGCTTCCGCTCCCCGCTGCGTTCCTCGTCTTCGCCTCCGGCCTCGCGGCGGGCCTGTGGATCGGGAAACGCGAAGGAAAACGCTTCCCCGTTGCCGCGCTCTGCGCCTGCATCGCTCTCATCGGCCTGCGCATTTTCTGGCGCCTGTATCCAGAGACGGAGTACGACCTGTTCCCGTTCGACGCGTACGTCCGCGTGCGTCCGTGGTGGGCGATTCCGTTCGCGACGCTGGCGGCGGGGGTGGGGGCGATGCGGATGAGCACGCGGGGGGCGCGGCTGGGCGTCGCCACCGCCGGCGCGCTCCTCGTCGTGATGGGCCTGCAGTACGTCTGGCTGACGGTGCGCATCGACCACTCGCGCATGGCCGGCGAGCCGAACGCCGACGGGATCTGCCCGCAGACGACGGACTACACCTGCGGCGCCGCGGCCGCCGCGACGCTGGTCTCGCGGCTCGGCGCGCGCGCGACGGAGCGCGAAATGGCCGCGCTCTGCGGCACCAACGCGTTCACAGGCACCGACGAGTTCGGGGTCGCCGCCGGCCTGCGCGCGAAACTGACCGGCACCGGGCGCCGCGTGGACGTGGTGGGTGCGGACTGGGAAGGGCTCCTGCGCGCGCCGAAGCCCGCCGCCGCGACGATCCGCTACTCCCCCACGGTCGACCACTGGGTCGTCGTCCTCGACGCCCGCCCCGACCGCGTCCTGATCGCCGATCCCGTCCGCGGCCGCGAGGACTGGACGCGCCAGAAGTTCGAGTCCCGCTGGCGCAAGGTCCTCGTCTACGCCGCCGCCCCGAACGAGTAACGAGAAACGAGGAACGCTCGAAATGTCCGCCGCCCTCCCCTCCCGCCTCGAAGAAGACCGCTGGTTCCTCACGCCGGTCAGCGTCCACGGCGAATCCTTCAACCTCTATACCGACACCGCGGGCGGCATCTTTCTTTTCTCCGACGCCGTCCACCAGCACTTCCTCGAAACCTTCCAGGTCCACGAAGACGGCCTCGAGCGCGAAGCCGTCCGCCTCCCGGAATTCCAGCCCGGCCGCGGCATCCCCGCCCCGATTTCCCCCGCCCACCTCTACGTCGTCTTCAACTACCAGCGCCAGACGCTGACCCCTGGCTGGCAGGCCTTCCGCGGCTGGTCGGGCATGCTGGGCGCCCGCTGGTTCGCAGGACGCCGGTGGATGCTGGACTATCCGGGGAAGCGCTTTCTCGTGGATGCCGAACCGCCCGCCGCCGGCGCCCGCCTTCCGCTGGGCCTCGCGGCGCCGCACAATTACCCGCGCGTCGCGGCGAGAATCGAGGGCGAGGACCTGGACCTGCTGCTCGACACGGGCGCGATGACGGAGCTCAACGGGCCCGCGCTCGGGAAGATCGCCGACGGACGGTCGAAGCTGCGCGCGGCGTCGCTGATCGTGGCGGAGGTGTTTCAGGCGTGGCGGAAGCGGCACCCGTCGT
This sequence comes from Planctomycetota bacterium, assembly GCA_016190145.1. Taxonomy (GTDB): domain Bacteria; phylum Planctomycetota; class MHYJ01; order WSZJ01; family WSZJ01; genus WSZJ01. Next base: position 33,080 of record JACPRD010000047.1, read on the forward strand.
GGCGGGTCCTGGAAGCGGCGGAGATGGGGACGGACGAGCCGATGATCGAGGTTCCGGACGTCGAGCTGGGCGGGCTGCACGCGGGGCCGGTCTGGTTCACCGCGCGGCCCGACGCGAAGTACCGGGAGTGGATGAGCCAGTGGACCGACCGTCCCGTGTCGGGCGCGCTCGGCGGTAACGCACTGCGTCAATTCCGCGTGACGCTCGACTACCCCGCCGCCGCGATGTACCTGGAGCGGCCATGAGCGGGTACTTGGCGGACCAGCGCGGCGCCAGCCGCGCCCCTTTACCTTTACCTTCCCCTTTACCTTTCCCTGCCGTTCTCCTCTGCGCGCGGCAAGAGCAGGGAAAGGTAAAGGGAGAAGTTGAAGTTCAAGGGGCCGCTTCGCGGCGCCGGGGATCGCAAAGTGGACGAAACACTACCGCGCGGCGAAGATGCCATTTCGGATCTTGAGGAGCTTCGCCATGCGCAAAACCGACTGCCTCGTCATCGGCTCCGGACCCGGCGGCTACGTCGCCGCCATCCGCCTCGGCCAGCTCGGAAAACAGACCACCGTCGTCGAACGCGACGACCTCGGCGGCGTCTGCCTCAACTGGGGCTGCATCCCCTCCAAGGCCCTCATCCACTTCGCTTCACAGTTCGAACGCCTCCAGCACGGCGCCGAAATCGGGCTCGAAGCGACGGGACTGCGCGCAGATCTGAAAAAATTCCAGGCGTTCAAGGCGGGCATCGTCCAGAAGCTGACGGGCGGCGTCGGAATGCTGCTCAAGGGCAACAAGGTGGACGTCGTTCGCGGGCAGGCAAAGTTCACGGGGCCCAACACGGCGGAAGTCGCGGGCAAGAAGGAGACGGAGACGGTCGAGTTCAAGAGCTGCATCGTCGCGACCGGCGCGAAGCCGATCGAGATCCCGGGCTTCGCTTACGACGGGAAGCAGGTGATCGGAGCCAAGGGCGCGCTGGAGCTGGACGAGATTCCGAAGCGGATGGTGGTGATCGGCGGCGGCGTGATCGGGCTCGAGCTGGGGACGGCGTTCGCGAAGCTTGGGACGAAAGTCACGGTGGTGGAGGCGCTGGACCAGCTGCTGCCGGGGCAGGATCCGACGCTGGTGAAGATCGTGGAGAAGGGGTTGAAGAAGCGCGGGGTGGAGTGGCGCCTGAAGGCGAAGGCGAAGGGGTACAAGGAGGCGGGGGGCGCGCTCGAGGTGCAGGTGGAGACGGAGAAAGGGCCGGAGTCGATCGCCTGCGACCGGATTCTCGTCGCGGTCGGGTTCCGGCCGATCACGGACAATCTCGACCTGCCGAAGGCCGGGGTGAAGGCGAACGAACGCGGGTTCCTCGCGACGGACAAGGCCTGCCGCACGAACGTTCCGCACATCTACGCGATCGGCGACGTGAGCGGGCCGCCGTTCCTCGCGCACAAGGCGTCGAAGGAAGGGATCGTCGCGGCGGAGGCGATCGCGGGGCACAAGTCGGAGAAGGACTTCGCGATCCCCGGCGCGATTTTCACGGACCCCGAGATTGCGACGGTCGGGATGTCGGAGGCGGAGGCGGAGAAGGCGGGGATCAAGGTCAAGGTCGGCAAGTTCGCGTTCGTAGCAAATGGCCGCGCGCTTTCGATGAACGAGACCGACGGATTCGCAAAGGTCGTAAGCGACGCCACGAACGACGTCCTTCTCGGGGTTCAGCTCGTGGGTCCCGAGGTGTCGAACCTCATCGCCGAAGCCGCGCTCGCGATCGAGATGGGCGCGAGCGCCGAGGACCTGGCTCTGACCTGTCACCCGCACCCGACGCTGTCCGAGGCGATCATGGAAGCCGCCGAGGGCGTGTATGGGCGGTCGATTCACGGGGTGAACCGCTGACCGCGTTCGGAGTTCGGTGTTCGGCGTTCGGCGTTATCGCCACGCAGGGGATCCCTGCTTCGCGCGCCATCGCTCCGGAGCGCCATCCGACCCAACGCCCAACTCCGAACTCCGAACGCCGAACGCCCTTCGCTCTTGCCGCGCGCCCGGACCCTCCGTCACAATGATGCGCTCATGCGTGCTCTCTCCTGGTCATGGCTCGGCCGCATTCCCTACGACGCCGCGCGCAACCTGCAGCGCGCGCGGGTGGACGCGGTCGCGGCGGGACAGGCGGAGCCGGTGCTCTGGCTCCTCGAGCATCCGGACGTCGTGACGGTCGGCCGCGGCGGCGACCGCGCGGAGGCCGTCGCATCGGGCCTGCCGGTCTCCGAAACGGAGCGAGGCGGCGGCCTGACGTGGCACGGGCCGGGGCAGCTCGTCGGTTACCCGATCCTCCGGCTCGACGACCACGACGTGCACCGCCACCTGCGGAACCTGGAAGAAACGCTCATCCGCTTCCTTGCCACCTCAGGCCTCGAGGCCGGCCGGCGCGGCGGCCTCACAGGCGTCTGGGTCGGCGAAAAGAAAATCGCGAGCATCGGCGTCGCCGTGCGACGCTGGGTGACGTACCACGGGTTCGCGCTTAACATCGCCCCCGACATGCGCGCGTTCCGCCGCTTCCATCCCTGCGGGCTCGATCCTGAAGTCATGGCGTCGATGGAAGAGCTGGGCGTGAAGACGGATCCGGAGGGCGCGGCCGCGGCGGTCGCGGCGGCGTTCGGGGAAGTGTTCGGTTTCGGGATGCGAACGGGCGTACCTGAGGAGGCGGCGCGATGACGGAATCAAGGGCGAAGAAGGTGGGCATCCCCCTGGCCGTGGCCGGCGCGGTCATCGTCGCCGTCATCGTACTGGTGGTCTGGCTCATGAAGCCGAGCTACGGCGTCCCGAAATCCTGGGTCAATGAGAAGGCAGCGGTCGGCGCGCTCAAGGAGGCGATCGTCGCCGAAGAGATCCTGCGGGAGAACGACCACGACGGAAACGGCGCGAAGGACTACTGGACCGGCGACTGGTCGGGGCTCCACCGCCTCGCGGACAAGGAGGGCAAGCCCGTCGCGCTCATCAACGCCCTCGTCGCCGGCGCGGACGCCGAGCCGCTTCCCGAAAGCCGCAGCGCTCCGCCTTCGCTGGGGGCCGCGCTCGAGCGGAAGCCGAAATCCGGCTACTGGTTCCGCGCGCTCCGGCGGAAAGACGGGGAGGACCTGCAGCGCGACGGTCCTGATCCGGACACGAAGGCCTGGGAGCACCCGACGGCGTACGCGTTCGCGGCGTGGCCGGCGGAGCACGGGAAGGACGGGCTCCGGACGTTCGTCGTGTGCGAGGACGGGCAGGTCTGGTCGAAGGATCTCGGGGCGGGAGGTGGCGAAAATCTCCGCGAGTGGCCGGCGCCGAAGGGGACCGATCTGAAGTCGCTGGGCTGGACGGCCGAGTGACGAACGCGCTCATCCTGGTGGACCACGGGTCGCGGCTCGCGGAGGCGAACCTCCAGATCGAGGAGGTCGCGGAGCGCGTCCGCGCGCGGGGCGATTACGCGGTCGTGAAGGGAGCGCACATGGAACTGGCGCCGCCCACGGTGGGCGAGGCGTTCGACGCGTGCGTCGCGGCGGGAGCGCGCGACGTGACGGTCGCGCTCTGGTTCCTCGGGCCGGGTCGGCATTCGACGCGCGACGTGCCGCGGCTGGCGGAGGAAGCGGCGCGGCGGCATCCCGGCGTGGCGTGGCGGGTGGCGGAGCCGCTCGGCGTCTCCGACCGGACGGTCGAGGAGATCCTGGAGCGCGCGCGCGCGGCCCGGAAGACATGACGGAAGCCACCGCCGCCCGGAAATTTCCCCTTCAGATCGCCGCGGGCCTCGCGGCCATTCTCGTGGCGATCTTCCTCCTCGTGAAGTTCCCGAAGGTCGGGCGCGAGCACCTGATCGCGGCGGACGAGAAGGCGGCCATCGAGACGTTGCGCCGGGTCTGCGAGGCGGAGGGACACTGGCGGCGCGATGACGCGGACGGGAACGCGCTGCCCGACTTCTGGACCGGCGACTGGTCGGGACTGAACCGCGCGCCGGGCGCGGACGGGCGGCCGGCCGACCGGATGGCGCCGGAGGTCGCCGCGGCGGACGGGGCGCCGATGGAGGGGCTGGGGATGCCGCCCGTGGCGCGGCCGTTCAAGGGCTACTGGTTCCGCGCGATGGAGAAGGCGGACGGGAAGGCGCTCGCGACGGACGGCCCCGACGCGGACGGGTACGCCCGCGAAAACCTGCGCGCGTTCGCGTTCGTCGCGTGGCCGGCGGAGCACGGGATTTCGGGGAAGCGGACGTTCATCGTGCGCGAGGACGGCACGGTCTGGGCGCGCGAGTTCGACGCGGGGACGCCGCCGCCGCTCGAGTGGCCGGCGGATCCCGCCGGCGCCGGGTGGGCGAAGGCCGAATGAGGAGGAGCCACCTCTTCACCGTCCTGACGATCGTCACCGCCCTCTGCACGGGCGCCGCGATCCTGCGCTTCTTCGTGGCGGGCGGCTCCCTCGCCACAAGCGCGATCGAGGGGAACGAGCGGGCGGCGATCGAGGCGCTCGATGCCGTGAAGACGCTCGAAACGCTCTGGAAGGAGGGCGACGCGGACGGCAACGGCAAGCTGGACTGGTGGACCGCCGACTGGTCCGGATTCCGGCGCGTCCTCGCGAAGAACGGGAAACCCGTCGCGATGATGTCGGGCTCGCTCGCCGCCGCCGACGCCGCGCCACTCCCCCCTTCCGCCGCCCTCGCCGCCAACCTGCCGCGCTCGCCGCACCTCGGGTACTGGTTCCGCGCCGTCAAAGTGGAAGGGGCGTACGGCTTCGAGGCGCACCCCGCCGAGCCCGGAAAGAGCGGCCGCCGCACGTTTCTTGTGCGCGACGACGGGCGCGTGTGGGCGAAGGAAGGAGCCGGCGAGGTCGCCGAGTGGCCGTCCGGCGGCGAAACCGGGATGCTCGCTGCGGGCTGGGGACACGCAAAGTAGGCCTCAGTATCCCGGCCGGCTACCTGGGGTGTCGGATCCCAACACCCAACCCGGCGATATACTGACCACGCTTCACACCTGAACCGGTGCAGGCGCGCCACTGGCGCGCCCGCACTCTGAAACCCGAGGCTTTCCGCAGGAGTCCCCACACATGCCGCATGTCCCCGTCTCCTTCGACCTCAATACCTCCGACTGGAAGCAGACCAAGTACCCCGGCGTTTCCATCCGCTTCCTCAGGACCGACAAGCGTACCGGCGACGCGACCGCTCTCATCCGCATGGACGCGGGGTGCGGGTATCCGCAGCACCGGCACGTAGGGGAGGAAGAGGTGCTGGTGCTGGCGGGGGCGTACAAGGACCACGCGGGGACGTACCGGACGGGCGAGTACCACGTGAACAAGCCCGGGTCGGTGCACCAGCCGGTCGCCACCGGCGACGGGACGTGCATCCTGTTCGCGGTCGCGCACGGCGGGATCGAGCTGATCGAGGCGCACTCCCCCGCCGGGCCGCGCCACGAGCCGCGGTTCGAAGTCCTGATCGACCGCTGGGCGGACAATCCGCGCGTGCATGAATGGCACAAGTGGTGGACGCGCCGGACGGAGGAGCTGCGACCGAAGTTCCCCTGGCTCTGGAACCAGAAGAAGCTCGCGCACGTCGCTTCGCGCGATCTGGTGAACTTTCTCGACGACGAAACGAACCGCCTGACCATGCGCTGGCCCCTCGGCCTCTTCGGCACCCACCGCCGCAAGGTCGCTTCGACGCCGCACCTCGCGGAGTGCCTCGACAAGCTCCTCTGGGCCGACGAGCCGCTCGAGGCCCGCGTCGACGGCGCGATGTTCGGCGAATACGCGTTCCGCGGAGGCGGCAAGTCGGTGACGCTCGCGAGTCTGCTCCTCCAGACCGTCTTCCCCGAAAAGGTCGTGGGCCTGCTCTCGCTCCGCTTCGCCCTCCAGGCCTTCCCCATGCCGATGCCGCCGGGCGCGACGCCGGGCGAGAAGTTCGCGCTGATGTCGCGGACGGTGCAGGCGGCCTGGAAGAGCGCGCGCCCCGACCAGCCGCTCAATCTCGCGCACTGGGTGCTCTGGATGGAGTACGCGTCGCATCATTCGGTGCGGCCGGCGATATTCCGCGCCTGAAGCGGCGGATCAGAGAGTCCGGCGCCAGGTCTCAAGGGCGATGACGAGCGATTGGCCAAGCCACGGCCTGAATCGGCTCTCGACGTCGGCCGGCTGTTCCTCGTAGGTGAATTGGAACGCCTGCCGGCAGGCGGGCTCCAGACTCCCTGACATCGCGGTCACATGTGAAGGAAGCTCGACCTGGGCATCGGGACCCGGGCGGCTGACCGACACGGTGGTCGCCATGACACCGAGGAACGGACTGCCGACGGCGTGCGTGGAAACCAGGATGTTCGTCACGCGACCGTCGTCGAGGCGGAGCGCGCACCACCAGCACCAAAGGCGTGTGTTCGCCCGGAGGCCGAGCCGCTCGGACAAATCCTGAATCTGAAGTTCCCATGTGCGGGCGTCGGCGGGGGATTCACCCTCCGATACGGTCGCCTTGCACTTCGCCTTCAGCGGTCCAAGCTTCGAATCCAGGTCATTTCTGAGTGCCTTCAGTTCCTTGCAGGCGAGCTTCTGCAGTTTCTCCCCGATCAGGAAAGCGTTGGCGTGCTCGCCCGTGTCTTTGCGGTCACGCTCCTGAATCGTCCGGGCGGCCGCGTCGATGACAGTCTCGAGCGTTTCCCGCCCGGTGGAAGGCGGGACCATGGCCCCTGTCGACTTGTTGAAGACTTCGATCTGCAGGGCGGCAAACATCCGCGACAGGGGGCCAAGGTCCCCGGCGTCGGCGATCTCAAGGGCGGCAATGTACTCGCCGCGCATGTCCCGTCGGACCAGGAGCGGGAACCACCCTTCATGCAGGAATTCCAGCGAAGCCAGCGAACGTGCGATTCGTCCGTTGCCGTCCTGGAAAGGATGGATCTGAGTAAACCTGTGGTGGAGCCAGGCTGCGCGAACTTCCGCCGGAACTCCATCCGCCCGCTGCTGCTGATGCAGCTGAAGCAGACGATCCATTTCGCTCTCGACCTGTTCAGGCGGGCAGTATTCGTGAATCGTCCCATCGGGGCGCCGCGGGTTGTTGGGCCACTTCTTCCAGTCGCCGCGAACGAGCTCGAATTCGCGTCGCTTTCCGGATCCGTTGATCCCCGTGACGGTCTCCTGGTGCCGTGTGAGAACCTGATGGAGTTCGCGGACATAAGATTTCGAGAGAGATCTCTGACCTTTTACAAAGGCAAACAGTCCGTCGAGCGCCTCCTGCTGGTCCTTGAGAATCTCAATGACCACTTCCGGCGACTTATCCGTGGATTTTGAGTCGAGGAACTCGATGCGAAATCCCTCACGGATCAGAATCTCCGTCGCACCGCGATCGAGGGAGTAAAGGTTCTCGAGGATTCCGGTTTCAATCGCCCACTCGCGGGAAAGTCGGTCCATTAGCAGCTGATACCCGGCGGAAGCCCGGATTTCAGGCCCGCGACTTTTCAGAATGGACCGCAGCGCTGCGAGTTCCTGCGACGCCAGAGGCTTCCAATCCGGAGGAAGATCTTCGATGGGCCGCCAAGCGTGGTGGGTATCAGGCATGTCGTTGCGGGATGATGCCAGACGGGGTAGCAATTCGGACTCAATTATACCCTCTGGTTCGGACACCTCTCGCGGGCGGCCTGGTCGAGATATCCGATGAGGATTCTGCCGACGTTCGCGAATCCCTCGTCGCTGAGCGTCTCGACCGTGTCTCGGGGAGTGTGCATCCGCCCCGCGTCCCACGAATGCGTCGCCAGCGTCGCGCAGGCAAAGCCGGCGCGGACGAACGGTGTATGGTCCGCGACGAGATCGAATCGTGCGGGGAACGGCTCCAGACGGACGCCCGCGGCGAGCGCCGCCTCGCGGATCGCGGGGGCGAGCGGGGACGATTCGGGGAGGAACCGCACCGGGCCGGCGTAGCCCACGCTGTCGAAGTTCAGCATCGAAACGCGCTTCGCGCCGTCGAGCTCCCAGCGGTGCTTCCTGAGCCACGCGCGGGCGCCGATCATCCCGTGCTCCTCCGCGGATGTCGCGACGAACAGCGCGCGGCATTTCTTCGCGGCCGGAAGAGTCTTCCAGACGCGGGCCAGCTCGACCAGCACGCCGAGGCCCGAAGCATTGTCGAGCGCGCCGGGGGAGGCGTTGCCGGTGCGGATGAAGAGAAGGGGCAGGGCGGCGAGGGCGAGGAGCGCGGCGGCGGCGGCGGGGATCGCGCGCGGCGAGCCCGGCATCGCCAGCGCCGCGGCGGACGTCGCCAGCACCGCGGCGCCGAGGTACGGCTGGGCCGCGAGCAGGCCGAGGAGACCGCGCAGCGAGAGGCTCTGCGACTTGGAATCGAGATGGGCGATGAAGACCAGGAGCGGACCGTCCTCCGGCCCGTCCGGGCGCGCGGTGAGATTTGCCGCGCGGATCCACGCCGGAGCCTCCCCCGCCTCCCGGAAACACCCCGCGTACCGCGCGCGCGCCAGCGCGGGCAGGAGCCGCGCCCACCAGACGAAGTTCCACGCGAGGCCCGCCGCCGAGACGCCCCAGTGCGTCCACGGGCCCGCCGCGACCGCGACGAACCCCGCGAGCAGCACCAGCGTCCGCACGCGGATCAGCCCGTCCGCCACCGGCCGGAACTCGAACGCCTCTTCCGAGACGTCCAGCCCCGCCTCCGCCAGCGCGCCCTTCACAATCGCCGCCACCTCCCTCTCCCCCGCCGTCCCGCACAGTCGCGGGCGCGCGGCGGACCCGGCGAACGCGCGGGCGCGGGCGGGGTCGAAGGCGCTCACGCGGAGGCTCCGGCGACGGGGACGGGCTCGGGGGCGGGGTGGGCGTCGGGGCGGCGGAAGCGAATGGAGCTGAAGCCTGCGGCGGCGAGGGAGGCGATGGCGGCGAGGGCGAGCCAGAGGATGGGCGAGCGGCCGGCGCGGAGGTCGAGGAGGGAGCCGCCGAGGGCGGGGCCGAGGGACCAGCCGAAGTTATTGGCGAGGCCGAAGACGCCGAGGTAGCGGCCGCGCTGGGCGTCGGGGGCCATTTCGGACGCGAGCGTCGTGGCCGCGGGCTGCGCGAGGATTTCGCCGCACGTGACGGCGAGGATGCAGAGGGCGAAGTGCCAGTACTGGGTGCCGAGGGCGTACGAGCCGTAGCCTGCGGCGTAGCAGAAGGCGCCGACGACGAGGGCGCGGACGAGGCCGGTGTCGATCCAGCGCGAGGCGGGGATCTGGAGGAGGAAGACGAGGCCGCCGTTGAGGGCGATGAGGAAGGGGATGCCGGCGACGGCGAGGCCGACGTGGCGGGTGACGTAGATGGAGGTGGAGGGGACGAGCTGGGAGGCGACGACGCCGACGAGGAGAGTCGACAGGCAGAGCGTGCGGAACTGGCGGTTGCCGACGAGGGTGCGGACGTCGCCGATGGTGAAGCGGCCGGAGGCGGTGTGGGGTTTTTCATGGAGGAAGAGGGTGAACAGGGTGAGCGAGAGGGTGAAGACGCCGGCGGTGACGCCGAAGGCGAGGACGTAGGACTGGGTGAGGAAGCCGTGGAGGACGAGGCCGAGGGCCCAGCCCGCGTTGATGCCCATGCGGACGAGGCCGAATCCTTCGATGCGCGCGCGCCCTGAGGTCATGTCGGAGACGTACGCCTGGGAGCTGGGCTCGAACAGCTGGCCGAACAGGTCGGAGGCGATGAACGTCGCGGCGATCCAGGCGAACGGCTTGCCCGCCCAGATTTCCCAGGTGATGGCGGCGGAGGTGACGGCGCGTCCGGCGAGGGCGGTCTGCATGACGATTTTTCTGCCGAGCCGGTCGGCGAGCTCGCCGCCGAAGTATCGGGAGATGCCGCCGACGACGCCGCGGGCGAAGAAGGTGAGGCCGATGACGGTGCCGGAGACTTTGAGCTTGTCGGAGGCGTAGAGCGCGAAGAACGGGAAGGAGAAGGAGAATCCGGCGGCGGTGATGACGCGCCCGACGAAGAGGAGCCAGAGTTCGGGGGGCTGGCGGCGAACGAATGAGGGACTGGGCATGTGAGGGGAGGATGCTACAACGGTCAGCCATAAGCCAGAAGCCATAAGCCATAAGCTGCGCGCTGCGCGCGCCATATCTTACGGAGCGGACTTCAGACTTCCCGGGCACACGGTGGCCCGGGAACACTTAAGTCCATTGCGCCCGGGGTGGCGCGCGAAGCGCGCCGCTTATGGCTTATGGCCTATGGCATATGGCTATTGCCCGCGCGGAGACGGGGTTGCTTCTTCAAATCACCATCCTCTCCGGATCCTCTCTTTCCTCGCCGATCAGCAGCGGCTCCAGCGCCAGCGCCGCAAGCTCGATCAGCGGCTTCCTTTTCATCACCATGTCCGCCACGATCCTCCCCGTCGCCGGCGCGTGCATCACGCCGTGCCCGCTGAACCCCGCGGCGTGGAGCAGGCCGCCAACGCGCGGGTCCCAGGAGACGATCGCCTTCTCGTCCGGCGTCACCTCGTAGTAGCCGCAGGTCGCATGGTCGAGGCCGGCCTTCTCGCCGAGCATGGGAATCCACTCCGCCATCCGCGCGAGAACTTCAAACCCGTAGTCGTTCTCGCCGATCCCGTACCCCGCTTCGATGTCGTCGTTCAATTTCGTCGTGTCGATCGGCGGCGCGGGGAACTGGTTCCACCCCGCGGGCTTCTTCGGCCGCGCGTCCCAGCCCATCATGAGCCCCTGCATCTCCGGTCGCCCGTAGACCTCGAGGTCGAGCACCGTGAGCGGCCAGCGGTGGACGCCGGCGCCGTAGACCTGGTTCGTGAAATAGAGGTACCGCTTGACCGGCGTCACCGGGATCGGCGCGCCCGCCATCCGCGCGACCGTGTTGGCCCACGGCCCGGAAGCGTTCACGACGACTCCCGCCGCGATGCGGTGTTGCCCGCCGACCACGACCGCCTTCGCGGATCCTCCCGACACCTCGATCGCGGTGACCGGCGAATACTGCAGCAGCGTCGCTCCCCGCGCGACCGCGGCCTCGAGGTACGTCGCCGCCACGAGGTCCGGCTTCAGAAACCCGTCGTGCGGACACCACGACGCCCCCTTCATCTCCGGATGGTCGATCCACGGAAACTTCTGCCGCACCTGCGCCGCGCCGAGCATCTCCACGTCCGGCACGCCGTGCTCGCGCTGGAAGTTCACGCGCGTCGCGGCGGCGTCGAGATCCTCCTGGCGGGACCAGAGGAAGAGGTATCCGTTCTGGGTGAAGACCTGTTCGCAGCCGAACGTCTTCGAGAATTCGCGGTATTCGCGGCCCGCGAAGATGGACATCTCGATGTTCGAGAGCGAGGAGAACTGGTGTCGGAACGCCGCGGCGCTGCGGGAAGTAGACCCGCCGGCCTTCGGGCCGGAGTCGAGCACTACGACGGAGAGTTTCGAGTCGCGGACGAGGTTCCACGCGCACGCGGCGCCGGAGATGCCCGCGCCGATGATGACGACGTCTGCCCTGGGTGGGTAGTACTTCTGCGGGGCGGCCATGCGGAAGGCAATTGTAGGTCGAGCAGGGGACGCGGTGAACAAATGGTGATCGGACTGAGTTGCCAGTTGCCAGTGGCCAGTTGCCAGTGGCCGGTTGCGGGGAGCCACTGGCGACAGGCAGAACCCACTGGCCACTGGCCACTGGTCACTGGCCACTGGTCACTGGCCACTGGCCACTGGTCACTGGCCACTGGCCACTGGTCACTGGCC
>JACPRD010000042.1 GCA_016190145.1 Planctomycetota bacterium
CATCCGCAAGATGGGGTTCGACATGTACGTGGACATCCACGTGGTCGTGGACGGAGGGTTGCCTGTGAAGGAGGGGCATGCGATTGCGCACCGGGTGAAGGATGCGTTGCGGGCGGCGATGCCGAGGGTGGCGGACGTGCTGGTGCACGTCGAGCCGGCGGAGGACGGGAGGCTGGTGACGGGGAGGCCGGGTGCAACTTCAACTCCAACTTCAAGTTCAAACGGCAAATAACTTCAAATGGACAACTCCGAGAGGCAATTGGGGCGGCTGGCGTCGGTTCGATCCGGGGTCGAGCGCTCGAGCAGTTTCTCTGCCGGCTGCGGCCCCTGGCGCGCGACTACCTGCCCCGCGCCAGCCGCTTCACCGCCCGTTTCGCCGCTCCGCGCTCCGCTCCGGAGGGAGACTTCCCGGAAATCATCTTGAGTGTTTCCCGCGCGGCGGGTGTGGCGATCCTTTCGAGCGCCACGACCGCCCTCAGCCATCGGTGGGTTTCGCGCGTGACAGTCTCGGGACCGTCGAGGGCGGAGAGGATGTCCTCCAGGCGGGAGCGGGCTTCCGGTGCGGGGGCGCCGGCGAGGGCCTGCCGGACGGCGGGCTCGGCGAGGCGGCGCAGGCGCTTGAGCTCGCCGAGCGCCGCGTCGCGGTCGGCGGCGTCCTCGGCGTCGAGGCGCGCGAGGACGCCGGCGAGGCGCGCGGGGTCCGACTGAGCGTCGAGCTGGCGGCGGACGAACGCCGCGCCGCGGTCGCCGGCGGCGGCCAGCGGGAGAACGGCTCGGAAGGCGCGGCCCGGATCGACGTCTGCGAGTTTGTCCCACAGTGCGGGCAGCTCCCCGTCCGCGGGCGCGCGCAGCGGGTCGCGGTCCACCTTTCCCGACCAGAGAAGAACCGTGCCGTCGAGGCTGCCGGTGGCGAGCAGGCTCCCGTCGGGAGACCAGGCGAGCGAGGTGATTTCGCGGGCGTGGCCTCTGAACAGGCTGGCCTCGCCTCCGCTTTCGAGGTCCCACAGTCGCAGCACGGCGTCTTCGCAGCCGCCCGCGACGACCTTGCCGTCCGGGGAAAACGCGATCGCGAGAACCCGCTTCTTCGCGCCTTTCAGCGTGAGCGCTTCCAGATCCGAGGCGATCTCCCAGGTCCGCACGTCTCCGGCGGCGGTTGCGGCGGCGGCGAGCTGGCGGTCGGGGCTGAAGGAGAGGGAGAGAAAGTCGTCGGGGTCGTCGGCGATTTTGAGGATGGTGTTTCCGGTGGCGATGTCCCAGACGCGGAGTGCGCCGTGGCCGCAGGCGCCGATCCACCAGCCGTCGCGCGTGTAGGCGAACGACAGGACCTGGCGGCCCTGGCCGCCGAATCCCATGGGCCACAGGGCGTACCACTCGTCGAGTTCGCACTCGGGGAGTTCCAGGGCCGAGACGACGGGCGCGTCGCCGGCCCAGGCGAGGAGGTTGTTCCGCGGGTCGTGAGCGAGCTGGCGGATGGCGGATTTCGTCGTGCCGCCGCGGCGGGCCTTCCCGGTGGCGGCCTCCCAGCGCCCGATGCGCTTGTCCTCGCCGCCGGACGCCAGTGTTTTACCGGACGGGGAGAAAGAGAGCGCGTTGACGGCGCCCTCATGGGCTGCGATCGAACGCACCGGCTCGCCGGTCGCGGGGTCCCAGAGCCGGACCACGCCGCGCTCGCCCGCGGTCGCAAGCGTCTTCCCGTCCGGCGAGAACGCCACGGCGCGCACCTCCCCGTCGTGCTCGAGGCGGCGCACGGCGCCTTCGGGAAGCGGCGCTTCGGCGAGGGCGGGGAGGGAAAGGAGGAGGCAGGCGAGGGCGCGGTTCATCGGAGGAGAATCCTTTCGGGGGGTCTCAGCGGATTGGACCCATCATCGCAGGGAGTGGTTCCAGTGGAGTCTTTTCTCTTGCGCGGCGGAGCCGCGCCCCTTTTCCCTTTACCTTTACCTTCCCCTTTCCCTGTCGTTTCTTCCCGGGCCAAAACGGCGAGGTAGAGGGGAAGGGGAAGGTAAAGGAGAAGGGATCGCGCGGCTCCGCCGCGCGATTCGCCGCAATATCCCCCCTTCCGCTCCGTTGTCTCCGCAGGGGGGGATCCCCGCTGCGCCACGGGGAAAAAGCAGACTCCGCGCGTCTGCTATACTCGGCCCCGAGGAATACGATGCTCGACGACCACCAACTGGGAAAGCTCCTCGTCCAGGCGGGGAAGCTGACCGAGCAGGCCCTGAAGGCGGCGCTGGCCGAGCAGAAGCAGCTCGTCGCCGAGGGGAGGGCGTCGTCGCGACTGGGCGACCTCCTCGTCTCCCAGGGACTCGTCCGGCCCTCGGACATCCAGGACGTCCTCGCCCGCCAGGGAAAATCCGTCGGCGTCTGTGAATCCTGCGGCGCCCGGTTCAACGTCGTGGCCTGGGTCCCCCACCGCACGTACCGCTGCGGCAAGTGCAGGGGCGTGCTCAAGCCCGCGCCCGAGGGAGGCGTGCGGGTCGAGGGGACGAACGTCATGCCGTCGATCAGCGGCACGGGACCCGGAGAACTGGCGAAGCTGGTCGAGGAGGCGAAGAAGAAGGATGGGAAGCGTCTCGGCAAATTCCTGCTGGTGCGCGAGCTGGGCCGCGGCGGCATGGGCGTGGTCTACCTGGGATACGAGGAAGAACTGCGGCGGACGGTTGCGGTCAAGGTGCTCCTCTCTTCCGGCGACGACAAGCTCGAGGCGCGCTTCCTCCGCGAAGCCCGCCTCATCTCGCGCCTGCGGCACCCGAACATCGTGGGCGTGCACGAGCTCGGCGTCGACGTGGAACGGGCGTACTTCACGATGGATTTCGTGGAGGGCGGGCCGCTGAACGCGCTGTTCGCGCCGAAGAGGATTCCGGTGCGGGAGCTGATGGACATTCTGCGGAAGGTGGCGCGCGCGCTGGACTATGCGCACCGGCAGGGGCTGGTGCACCGCGACATCAAGCCGCAGAACATCCTGGTGGCGGCGGACGGGACGCCGTTCCTGTCGGACTTCGGGCTCGCGCGCGAGGTCGAGTCGAACACGCGGCTGACGATGAGCGGCGCGATCATGGGGACGCCCGCGTACATGTCGCCCGAGCAGGCGCGCGGGTCCGGCTCGGAATCGGACGGGCGGACCGACCTCTACTCGCTGGGCGCGGTGCTGTACGAGGGGCTCACGGGCCGCTGTCCGCACGAGGGACCGGACCTCATGGCGATCCTCCAGGCCGTGCTCGACCGCGATCCCGCGCCGCCGTCGGCGTTCGCGGCCGACGTTCCCCGCGACGTCGAGACCATCTGCCTCAAGGCGCTCGCCAAGGCGCCGGAAAAGCGCTACCAGACGGGCGAGGAGATGGCGCTGGACATCGACCGGTTCCTGGCGGGGGAATCGATCGCGGCACGGCGGGCGGGAAACCTGGAAAAGGGCGCGACGTGGCTCCGGCGCCGCCCAGCGGTGGCCGTGGGCGCCACTTCCGTACTCCTCGTCGTGCTCGTCGCCGGGGCGCTGAGCTGGCGGGCCTCCGCGCGGGAGAAAGAGCGGTCGCGGCAGTCGGAGGAGGAGCGGAAGGCGCTGGCGGCGAGGAACGAGGAGACGCTGGCGAAGCTCGCGGAGTTGCAGCTGCAGCTGGACAAGGCGAAGTCGCCCGAGGAGGTGGCGCGGCTGCTGAACGAGATGAAAGCGCTGGGCGGGAACGCGGCGCAGCCGGAGCCGGACAAGCCCGAGAAGACGCCGGACCCGGTGGAGCCCGCGGCGCCGACGGCGTGGGAGAAGACGGAGGAGGCGGTGGCCTCGTGCCTGTCCACCGGGGACTTCGGCGGAGCGATCGGGGCGCTTCATGAATTCAGGCCCGGGACTGAAGAGGAACGGGGCGTGCTGGAGAAGCGTCTTCTGGAAATCACCGGGAACGCGGAGCGCGAATTCGGGAGGATCGGCGGCGAGGCGCGCGAGGCGGCCGAGGGCGGCGATTCGGCGGGGGCGATCGACCGCTGGAAGGTCGCGACGCGGATGGGGATCCCGAAGTACCGCGAATCGGCGGAGTCGGAGATCGCGGCGCTCGAGGCGGCGATCCGCGACGCGGAGCGGGAGAAGCTCCTCTCCGAGGTCGCGGGCGTGCGCTGGTCGGCGTTCGAGGCGGCCGTCGCGTGGGACGGGACGAAGGCGGGGCAGGTGGTGGAGGAGGCGATCGCGAAGTTTCCGGCGATCGCGGAGGACCTGGGGCCGCTGAGAGAGATCTGTGCCGCCTTCGACGAATTCCACCGGAAGGCGTACGAGGCGCTCGCGGGCGAGGGGACGGAGATCACGACGTACCAGAGCGGGGGCGAGAGCCTGAAGGTCCGGAGCGTCGGCGAGGACGGGAAGATCAAGGCGCTTCACCCGCAGGGCGCCGAAATCGGCGTCGAGTACTTCAACATCACGCCGGAGTGCCTGGTCGCGCTCGCGCGCAAGGCGGGGGCTTCGAGCGAAGCGGTGGGGATGTTCTGGTTCCACTACTCGCACGAGAAGCTGGGGAAGGATCTGGCGACGTGGTTTCCGCACCATGAGAAGTACGCGGGGAAGGCGCGCGACCTGGCGCCGAAGTTCCAGAACGCGGCGCCGTTCACCGGGTACATGGACGCGATCGACGCGGCGATCGCAGTGATCCTCGCGGGGGGGAGCGACCCGGGCACGGCGGAGGATCCGCCTGTCGAGCGCGACATGTTCGCGGTGCCGGCGGAGCACCCGCAGGACAGCCTGTGGGACCACCGGCGGTACGACTTCTCCGCGCGAGGGCAGCTCGCGGACTGGATGGCGGCTCCGCGGGATCATCTCACGGCGCGGCTGGGGTGGGGGGTGCGGCTCGAAAAGGGCGGGCTCTGGGTGCGGAACGCGACGTTCGGCTGGAAGGCCGCGCTCGGCGTGCAGGGGATGCTGCGCGCGAAGATGCGGATCGCCGAGCACCCGATGGGGGTCTGCGGCATCACGTATCGTGGGTACGAGCTCGTGTTGGCCGACGGCATCCGCGTCTCGTTCCGAACGGCGGACGGTTCGCCGCTCACCGACAAGGTCCTCCCCCGCAGAGTCGAGGGCGACGCCTTCATGTTTGAACTGCGCATGGTCGGCGACGGAAACGTGACGGCCCTCTTCAATGGCGAAGAACTCTCGACCAACTCGATGGACGGCCGGCGCGACGGGCCTATCGGCGTCCTCGCGGAGCGCGATACGGAAGTTCTGGTACTGGAGGCGGAAGCGGCGGGCGTGGTGCCCTCGGACTGGAAGGAGTCGTATCTCGCCTGGCTCGCGTACCTCGAGCGCGCCGGCGGCGATTTTCCTTTCGCGGCGGCCACGCCGCTCACCGACGGGAGAGCGATGGGCGCCTTCGAATCGCGCGGCGAGGGCACCTGGATCCATGCGGGGGGCGCGATCCGCGGGAAGTCGACGGGCGCCGAGCCGCGCGCCGCCGCCGAGATCGTCGGCCCGGGCCACCGCAACTTCCGGCTGAAATTCAGGTACCTCCTGCATTCCGGCCGCATCGCGTCGGTCACGGCGCGCCTCGGACCGCACCAGCTCGAGTGGTACCTCCCCTGCGACGAGACGGGCCGCTGGCGCGACGTCGAACTGGTCGTGATCGAGCGGTGCGCGGCGGCCGGCGTGGATCAGGATCTCCGCCTCTTCAACTTGGATTCGACGGACGAACCCGTGGAAGGCGGTATTGCGATCCGCCTCCAGGAGTCGGAAGTGTCGTTCAGGGACTTCGTGCTGGAGGAGGTCACGGGCATCGGGGAGGACGGAGGGCCGGGCAGTCCCTGGCTGCCGATGCCCGGGGTGCGTGGCGGGCCGGACAAGCCGGGCGTCGGCCTGCGTCCGGGCGCCGAAAGCCTCTTCGACGGGAAGTCCGTGGAGAATTTCAAAAAGCGGGACAAGCTGTTCGTGAAGGCCGGTCACCTCGTGGTAGGCGAGATGGTCGAGACCGTCCAGGGGTGGACGGACGTCGAAATCGACGGCGATTTCGTCACGGACACCAACGTGAAGCTGCAGGTGGGCATCCGGGGCGAATGGGTGGCGAAGACGAACCTTTCCAGGGGAAAACACCGGCTGTTCGTCCGCGCGGGCGGCCCCGGCGTGGAAGTATCGATCGACGACAAGCCGCTCAAGATCGAGACGACTCCGGCGGCGGACGCAGGCGGGCCGTTCAAGCTGAAGGTGGATGGAGGGGTCATCCGGATCTCGGCTCTGCGGGCGCGCATGCCGCCGAAGTAGGGGAACCCCACGGGTTTGCTGGGGCATTGGGCGCCCCCCCTTTCCATGGCGCGCCGCGCGATCTAGGGCAAATCGCGTTTCCACGGGGGAATTCCCCCATTGCCGCCAAATCTCCCGCGCCGGCCGGCCCTTCCCCCCCCCGGCTCGCAGTTTGCGGCACGGTCGGCTGCCATGAGTTCCATGAATTTCATCGATCGGCAGGATGCCGGAGAGCGACTCGCCGCCGCCCTTCAGTTGATCCCCCTCGACCGCCCCGTCGTCCTCGGAATTCCGCGCGGCGGCCTTCCCGTCGCCGTCTGCATCGCCGAGGTCCTCCGCGCCCCGCTCGGCGTGATCGTCGCCCGCAAGCTCCGCGCCCCGGGGCAGCCGGAACTGGCCATCGGCGCCACGGCCTCCGACGGCACCACCTGGATCGACGGAGAACTCGCCCGCGCGACCGGCGCGGACGAGAACTATCTGGCGGAGGAGACGAAGCGGCAGTCCGCGGAGGCGCGGGCGCGCGAGGATCGGTTCGACGGGCGGCGGGCGCCGGTAAAAGGACACACTGTGATCGTGGCGGACGACGGGCTGGCGACAGGGTCGACGGCGATCGCGGCGGTGCGGTCGCTCAGAAAGGCGGGCGCCTCGCGGGTCCTCCTGGCGGTGCCGGTCGCGCCTCCGCACACGGTGGAACTGCTGCGTGGCGAAGCGGACGAGGTGATCTGCCTGCACGAGGACGAGGACTTCACGGCGGTCGGGCAGTACTACCAGGATTTCCGGCAGGTGGAAGACGAGGATGTCGTGAAGATCCTGGAGAATTATGAGAAGAAATGCCACATGACGGGCGGGACAAAGGGCAGGAAGGGCAATTTTGAATTGTGAGAGCGTGAGAAAAACTCGAGCTGGGGGGCGGAGTCGGCCGGCTCGTCCAGTTGTTGCCGACCGGGGGCTTCCTGCCGGCCGACGGAGCCTCCCGGCCCGATTTTTTCACAAACTCTGAGTTCTGAATTTCCCTCATAATCGGCGCCGATGACTCCCCTGCTCCTCTCCGGATCGTCCAACCGCCCCCTGTCGGCCGCCGTCGCCCGCAAGCTCGGCGTCGAACTCTCGCCGTGCACCGTCGGCCGCTTCCCCGATGGCGAACTCAATCTCGACATTGGCGTTTCGGTGCGCGGCCGCGACGTCTACGTCCTGCAGCCGACGAGCCCCCCGGCGGACCCGAATCTGATGGAGCTGCTGCTCGCCGCCTCGGCCGTCCGGCGTGCGGGGGCCGCGCGGGTCACGGCGGTGGTGCCGTACCTCGGGTACGCGCGCCAGGACCGGCGGGTGGCGGGAAGGGAGCCCGTCGCGGCGCGGCTGGTGGCCGACCTGATCGGTGCGGCCGGCTTCGACCGGTTTGTCGGCGTCGACCTGCACTCCCCGGCGCTCGAGGGGTTTTTCGGCATCCCGGTCGAGCACCTGACCGCGGTGCCGCTGCTCGCCGCGGCGCTGCGCCTGCGCCTGGACGGAAAGTCCGTCGTGGTCGCGCCCGACCTCGGTGCCGCGCGGCTCGCCGAGCACTACGCCGAGCTGCTGGGGGCGCCGGTCGCGATCATCCACAAGCAGCGCAGGAGCGGCGGCGCGGTGAGCGTGCGCCGGATCGTGGGATCCGTGAAAGGCCGCCGGCCGATCGTCGTCGACGACATGATCAGCACGGGCGGCACGATCGCCGCCGCGGTCTCCGCCCTGCGCGGCGCGGGCGCCGTCGAGCCGTTTCGCGTGGTGGCGACCCACGGACTGTTCGCGGGCCCGGCGAAGGAGATCCTCGCGAAGGCCGGCGTGAAGGAATACCTCGTCACGACATCCGTCGTCCCGCCGCCGACCCGCCTCCCGATCCGGCACGTCGAACTGGCGCCCCTCCTCGCGGCCGCGATCCAGCGGCTGCACGACGGTAAATCGCTTCAAGGAATGCTGCGAAGGGGGTGAGCCGGCGCGAAGGCGAGACGCGGGCGTCGTTCACCGTTTCTCGTTACTCGTTTCTCGTTTCGCGCGCTCCGGAGGAGTACAGCTCCCCGATTCAGTTTCCGCGTTCCACCGTCCCTCCGTTTCGTCCGCGTTGTGCCGTTTCCCGGTCTTTCACAGCCATTTCCCGAACCACTCCGCCGCGAGGTTCGCGACGTCGTCGAGCGCCCCCGGCTCCTCGAACAGGTGCGTCGCCTTCGGGATGACTGCCAGACGCTTCTCGCATCCGAGCAGTTCGAACACCTGACGGTTCATCTCGAGCACGTCCTCGTCCCAGCCGCCGACGATGAGCAGCGTCGGACATCGCACCATCGCCGCGAATTCCGCGGCCAGGTCGACACCTCCGCCCCGGGACACGACGGCGCGCACGGACGGCACGGCGGCCGCCGCCCTGAGCGCCGCCGCGGCGCCGGTGCTCGCACCGAACAGACCGACCGGAAGATCCTTCGCCGAGGAGTCGGTCCCGAGCCAATCCACGGCCGCACACAGTCGGTCCGTCAGCAGGTCGATGTCGAATCGCGTCTCGTAAGCGTCTTCCTCCGCCTCCGTCAGCAGGTCGAGCAGCAGCGTCCCCATCCGCGCGCGACGGAACACCGCGGCCACATGCCGGTTCCGCGGCGAATGGCGGCTGCTGCCGCTTCCGTGCGCGAACGCCACCACCCCTCGCGCGCCCGCCGGCACGTCGAAGTCGCCGCACATCCGCACTGGCCCGCAGGGGACCCGCACGGCATCGGCCATCCCTTTCTCACGGCTTTTCACTGCTACCTGCCCGAAGCGATGACGAGCTTCGGCCGCTCTTCCTTCACGAGCTGCCGCGGGCGCGACACCGCCGCGAGCGCCTGCATGACCTCCGCCCAGGTCGGATCGCCCTCGCGGGCCTGCCGCGGGTCGCGCGCGGCGAGCACGACGTCGCTCAGCGACAGCACGCCCTGCAGCTCGCCTCCCTCGTTGACCACGGGCAGCCGGCGGACGGCGTGCTCGGCCATGGTGCGCAGAGCGGCGCGGACGTCGTCGGCGAGGCGGCAGGAATAGACCTTGCCGCTTATGACGTCGCCCGCCGTGATGTCGCTCGCCAGCGCCCGCCGCGTCGCGACGGCCATGCAGATGTCGCGGTCGGTCAGGAGGCCGATGACTTTGTTCGCCCGGTCCACCACGGGCACGATGCCGCAGTCGTTCTCCCACATGATCCAGGCCGCCGCGGCCAGATTCGTCCCGGTGTCGCACGACCGAGCCTTGCGAGTGGCGATGTCGGAGACTTTCATGGCGATTCCCTCCCATTCCTGCGCCCGCCGGCCGGGGCGGAGGGCGCAAAACGGCAAGCCGCCCGCGGGCCCCTCCCGGCAGGGCGCCGGCGGTCACAGACGGAAAAAGGGACGCGCAAGCGGGGTGCCGGACGCGGGGGCCGGAAGCGGCTGGTTCGCCATTGTGCGGGCGTCGGATCGCCCAGCACGTGTGCGAAATCCCGCCGCGGTCTAGGAAGCGCACTCCCCGGGCCCCATTTCCCCCATCGAGAACGCCTGCTCCTCGCCGTAGTCGCGGAACAGATCCTCGTCCCTCTCGTCGACGACCGACAGATCCTCCAGCACCGCGCGCACCCGCACGCGGTCGACGCGCCGCGCGAAGGCGGAGAAGCCCTCACCCTCGGCGTGCTCGGAGCGCCAGAACTCGACGAGGCGAGAAACCGCTTCCGGGACGCGCTTGGCGGGGAGCTTGATCACGATCTTTCCGATCTGCGCGTCGGAGCCGACGGAGCCGCCCCAGAGCAGAAGGGCGTGCGGGACGGCGCGGCCGCCGACGGTGCGGGCGCATCCGTAGAGGCCGATCGGGGCGATGTGGTGCTGGCCGCAGGAGTTCGGGCAGCCGCTGATCTTGATGCGGAGGTCGGGGATCGAGGTGAAACGCGGGCGGTTGCGGTTCATGAAGTCCACGAGAGCGTGGCCGAGCCCCTTGGAGTTCGTGACGCCGAGGCCGCAGGTCGTCGTGCCGGGGCAGCTCGTCACGTCGAAGACGCTTCCCGAATTCGGCGCCGCAAGGTCGAGCGCCTCGAGCTCGCGCTGCACGGCGGGGAGATCCTGGCCTGCGACCCAGCGGAGCACGAAGTTCTGCTCGTTCGAAATGCGCGCCTCGCCCGCCGCAAACCGGCGCGCGACGCCGGCAAGCGCCTCCAGCCGGTCCGAGGTGATGTCCCCCATCCGCACCCACGCCGTGACGGCGTAGTAGCCCGGCTGCTTCTGCGCCTGCACGTTCGCGCGGAACCACTCCGAATCCGCCGCCGCCGCAGGCGCCTCCGAAGGCGCGCGCACGCCGGTCGGAGTCCGCGCGTACCGCTCCACGTAGGCGTCGAGATCGGGGAAGGGCTTGCCGCGCTCCCCTTCCAGGACGTCCTTCAGCTCCCGCTCGTATTCCTCGCGGAACCCGTCGATCCCGATCCGCATCATCACGTACTTGAGGCGCGCGCGGCGGCGGTCCTTGCGCTCGCCGGTGCGGTCGAACACGCGCACGATCGCCTCCGCGGAGGCGCAGAGCCGGTCGGCCGGCAGAAACTCGTGGAGCAGCAGCGCCGGGTGCGGCTGTGTCCCGAGCCCGCCGCCCACGCGCACCTCGAACCCGCGCTCGCCGCCGCGCAGGCGCGCGATGCACCCGATGTCGTTGATCGCCGCCTGCCCCGCGTCGTCGTCGCTTCCGCTGAAGGCGATCTTGAACTTGCGCGGCAGTCCCTGCGTCCGCGGATGGCGCATGAGGAAGTCGCTCACCGCGTGCGCGTAGGGCGTGACGTCGAACGCCTCCTGCGGGCTCACGCCCGCGAGCACTTCCGCCGCGACGTTGCGCACGGCGTTGCCGCAGGCTTCGCGTGTGGTCATTCCGGCTTCCGCGAGGCGCCGCATGAACGCCGTGACGCGCGCGAGGTCCACCCAGTGGATCTGGATGTCCTGCCGCGTCGTGAGATGGCAGTACCCGCGCGAAAAATCGCGCGAAAGTCCGGCGACCATCTCCAGCTGGTCGGCGGTGGCGATTCCCGCCGGGATCTTGACGCGGACCATCTGGAACGTTCCGCCCTGCCGCTGCCCGTAGATGCCGCGGACGAGGCGGAACGGCCGCCATTCGTTTTCGGGCAGCTCGCCGGCCTGGAACTTCCGGAGGGCGGACTCGAAGGCTTCGATGTCTTCGAGGAGTTCGGACTGGATTTCGGCGGTGTTCATGGGGTTGGTTTCTGTTGAGGGGTTTGAAGGTGAGGACGAAGCGGCGCTCGGGCTGAGTGGGCTGTCAACAGCCCATCATGGAAGTGTCTGGGATCGTGCGCGGCTTCATGGGCGGAGAATGTATGTAATCCTGATCTACTTAGTCAACATTAACTTCTCCAGGCCATCACCGCGGTCAGATGCCTTGCCGGCGCGGCGCAGCCGCGCCCCCTCTACGTTTACCTTCTACCTTTCCCTTTCCCTGCCGTTTCCCCCGCGCTAAGACAGGTAAAGGTAAAGGGAAAAGTTGAAGGTAAAGGGGGCCGCTTCGCGGCCGCGGGAGTCGACCGGATGACATCGTCCGTAACGTTGGATGTCGCCATCGCCGGCCTCGGCGCCATGGGCGGCGCGGCCGCGTACCACCTCGCCCGCCGCGGCCGGCGCGTCGTCGGCTTCGACCGCTTCGCGCCCCCGCACTCCCTCGGCTCCTCCCACGGCGAAACCCGCATCATCCGCGAGGCCTACTTCGAAGACCCGCGCTACGTCCCCGTCATCCAGCGCGCCTACACCCTCTGGCGCGAACTCGAACGCGAGAGCGGCCAGACCCTCCTCCTCGAAACCGGCGGCCTCATGATCGGCCCGCCGGGCGGCGGCGTCGTGAAAGGCGCCCGCGCGAGCGGCGACACGCGCCGCCTCCCCTACGAAATGCTCGACGCCCGCGAACTCGCCCGCCGCTTCCCCGCCCTCCACCCCGACCCCGACACCGTCGCCGTCTGGGAACCGCGCGCCGGAATCCTCTTCCCCGAAGCCTGCGTCGCCGCGCACCTCGCCGCCGCCGCCCGCGCGGGCGCGGACCTGCGCACCGACGAGCCCGTCCTCTCGTGGCGCCCCGACGGCGAGGGAGTCGCCATCACGACGCCGCGCGGCACGTACCTCGCCCGCCGCCTCCTGCTCGCGCCCGGAGCATTGCTCCCCCAGCTGCTCAATGGCGCCGCGCTTCCCCTCACCGTCACCCGCCAGCCGCTGTTCTGGTTCCAGCCGAAGGCACACGCGGAGCAGTTCGCCCCGGACAGATTCGGGATTTTCATCTGGGAAGCGGAGCCCGACTTTTTCTTTTACGGCTTCCCCGCGCTCGAAGGCCGCGTCAAGGTCACGCGCCACCTCGGCGGCGCCCCGACCAGCCCCGACCAGGTCGACCGCGAGCTGCGCCCGGCCGAGGTCGCCGCCCTGCGGCAGCGGCTCGCGCGCTTCATCCCCGACCTCGACACGCCGCCCGTCGATGCCTCCGTCTGCCTCTACACCAACACCGCCGACGGCCATTTCGTGATCGACCGCCACCCCGCCCACCCGCAGGTCCTCGTCGTGAGCGCCTGCTCCGGCCACGGATTCAAGTTCTCCAGCGCGATCGGCGAGATTGCCGCCGACCTTCTCACGGACTGCACGCCGCCGTTCGACCTGGGGCTGTTCCGCTGGAGATAGTCAATCGGTCGAGGTGCCGTAGATCGCGATCGCCTGGCGCGCGTTCGGATTCAACACCACCCAGCAGAAGTCCCACCAGTCGTTGATGAACCACGCGTTGTCCTTCGTCTCGAACCGGTGGACCGAGAAATCCGCTTCGACCGCTTCCCCGAAGAGGATCCGGAACAGGCGCGGCTCCAGGCGGGCGATCTGCTCCGGGCCCGCGCCGAAGTAGGGCGGGTCGTAGAGCGCGTACCGGAGCGATTCAAACTTGTGAACCGGATCGCGGGGCCTCCAGAACTGCGCCGGATCGACGGGCACCGCTTCCGGCACGCCGCCCCTCCACTCCGGCCGCAGTTCGGGGACGGCCCCGGCGAGAACCCGGGCCGCGTCGCCCGAAGCGTCGACTTCGCCTTCGATCCGCCAGCGGTAGAACTTCAGCGGGGAGGAAAGGTACGAGAGGATCTCGCGCAGGTCCTCGCCCCAGGGCTCGGGACGGTAAATCGCATTCCCTCGCTGGACGGGCGGATCCGCGGGAAGCGGCGGATCCGGGGCGGGCGGCGGAGCCGGAGGCGGCGGGATCGCGCGCACCGGCGCCGGAACGAGGCGTTTTTCGACGAAGGGCACTCGCGCGAGCGAGGGGTGGAATTCGAAATCGGAGAAATCCTGCCGAATGCGCTCCCGCAGTTCCGCGCGGGTCAGCCCGGGGACCCATCCCACGAGATGCGACGTGGCGATGTCCGGGATCGTGTTTTCGTGATCGAACATCCGGCGCTGGATGATGTCGTCGATCAGCTCGGAGTAGAGTTCGTGGTTCGCGACGACCGTGCGCTCCATGACCTCCCGGGCACGCTTCACCAGCGGCAGCAGCGGCGTCCGGAACGTCTCCGTGCGCAGCTTGTCTTTCAACTCGCTTCCGATCTCCTGCACCAGAAACGCGGGCACCTGCGAGAGCTGCCGCGGGACGGCGCGTCCCGCGAGGGCCTGGAACAGCTCGGAGGCCTTTTTCTCCGCCGTCGTCAGGAGCGTGCGGTCGACGCGGAGCTCCGGTCCGGCCTCGATGCGGCAGACGTAGTCGAATCGCGTCTCAACTTCGGCCACGAGCGGCGCCGCGGGCTCGAGGCCGTCGAAGAGCGCGACGCCGCAGCAGGCGAACAGCCGCTCGAACGTGGCCCATTGCCGCGCGAGCATGGTCGCGCCCTGCGGATCCAGGGAAAACGGCGCGCCGCCATCCGCCGCAACGAGCAGCTTCTGCTCGAAGACGTCCCGGAAATTGCCGACGCCGCCCTCGCGGATCCGGCGGCGCCAGTGCGCGACGAATTTCGGGACCGCCGGGAAGAAGTCGTCGATGCGCGCGAACGGCTCGCCCCCGATGTCGCGGCTCGCGCAGAGCCCGGGCGGGACGCGCGTGAAGCTGTCGACTTTGAAGGTCATCGCAGGATCCTCAGAATTCGAGCCGCCCCCAGCAGCCGCCGCCGATGCAACTGAACCCCATGGCTTGGCACTCCAGGCCATTCCCCAACTCCATGCGCCCGTTGGCCGACCTCCTCACGGACTGCATGCCGCCGTATGACCCGTGGCTGTTCCGCTTGAGATCCTCCGACAGCAATACACGCAGACTTTCCGGGGATCGCGCATCCGTGCGACGAAGGGAACGTCGCGGGCACGCCGGCGAATGGCGGCGGCGAGCAGCCGGGCCAGGTTCGTGCCCGACCCGATCAGCTTCCCTCCGGAAACAACGATGTACTGCCCCGCGTGCTTGTGAGGATCCAAGCGCTCCAGACACTTCCTGTCCACATTCGAATTCACGATGCAAACCTAGCGTTGCCGGTTGACTCGGTCCGCGTCATCGTCGACGCGAGTCGCGGCTGAACCCCTCCGTCCAGCGAAACGAGAAAGGAGTGGTGCCGGCGGAAACTCTGGAGCCATTTCCTACCGCCATCCGGAAGCTCGACGCTCTTCACCTGGCTTCCGCCGACGATCCGGGCGCAGTCGACACGATGGACCCCTCCGACAAAAGGCAGGTCAGCTCGAAAAACTCGACATGAGATCTACGGTTTTCGTCTCGCCCCCGAAATTGGCAGGTGCCTGATTCGCACTCCGGTCCGGTCTACCGTGACGAGCGCGCCATTCGAAAGCGCATGCTTGCACTGCAGCAGGACGGCGCCGATCAACTCTGCTGCGCGCTCGGCCTTGAGGCCCTCGATTCGAATCCGCACGACGGATGGCCTCCGGGCCCCGGAAAGCGCCATGAGCGCATGGAAATCTGCGTCGAGTGTGATGACCATCCTCCTGCGCCTTCGTGCCCACTCGAGAATTCCCGCATCGCTCGACGCTGACAGACCGACTTCTGCGGTATGGACCGCGTCGCAAGATCTCTCACGGAGGAGCCTCGCTGCTCCTCTTGGCAGACCCTGGTCCAGCACAAGGCGCATCACGCTCCCTTGAGCGGAACGACCTGGTCTTCGAGGTAGCTTGCGGCGAATACGAGCGCCTGGCGGATGTCTTCGTCCTGGAGTTCCGGATAGTCGCGCTTCAGTTCGCCTCGATCCGGATAGGCGGCCAGTGCGTGAAGCACCCGGCGCACGGTCAGCCGAAGGCCGCGAATGCACGGCTCCCCATTCATCTTTCCAGGCTCGATTGTGATCCGGCCCAGCTTCGTTTTCATTCTTATTTCTCCTCGGGGAGAATTGTATCGGTCCGTGCGCCGGGACTGCAAGGCGGCTTCGCGACGCCAGGGTGGATCGCCGCCTTAAATCTGCCGTGCTGATACCCCTGAGTGCTCCGGAGTTCCTTTGATCTTCACGATGAAACCCGGATTAGCTTAGAACTGCAGGCGTCCCCAGCATCCGCCGCCAAGTGCGTGCCAGGTTTCAAGCGCCGAGCCGCGAGCGATGAAGGCGAGAAGCGCGAGTTCGGGGAACCCGGGAAGGTCGAGGTGCTCGACGAGGCGGAAGTCCGGGCGGAGATCGTCCACGACCGACGCGATCCCGGCGCCCAGCCGGCGGGCCTTCTCGGCCTGCAGGCAGAGCGCTTCGAACTCGGGTTCCGCCGGCTCGAGGCCACGGGCGAGCACGAGGTCGTCGATCTCCCGCCACGCAGGCAACTGTGAATGGTGCCATTCGAGCGCGCTCGTATATCCATGGCGGAAAACTGCAGCCGCCTCGCGCGGCAGTAGCGGTCGCACATGATCTAGTTCTGATTCCGGGTCGCACCCGCATTCCAGCAGAAACTGCAAGTAGGCACTCCTTCGAAACCAAAGGCTTCGGTCGCGCACCATCGGAAGAGCGAGATCAAGTTCGAATTCGGGGTCCGCGTCCGCACCGGAGTCAAGGCGGCGCGGAGGTATCCAGCCGACGCAATCGGCGGTCCGACGGACGGACACGGACTCGTGAATTCCCCCGGAGTGCTCACACCCCCTGAGACACTCCATCCACTGAACCAAAGGAAGAGGATCCCGATCATGACGAGTGTTGAAGAAGTTCTCGCTGGCTGCAATCCCGTCGACACGGATCACGCGCGTCCCCCGGTCGCCGGAGGCTTTCCGGGAATCCGGCTCGAAAGGACCACCCGCAATCGAGCTGAATCCCATGGCGCCGCATTCTAGCCGACCACCTGGTCCTTGCGTCCGTCGGCTGAACCTCTCGGTCCCTCGAAACGAGGAACGCCCTTCTTCCCTACCCCACCCTGACCGGCAGTTCGCACACATACTTATGAATCGCGCGCGCCGACTTCCGCCCCGCTCCCATCGCGAGAATGACGGTCGCTCCCCCGCTCACGATGTCGCCGCCCGCGAACACGCCCTTCTTCGACGTGGCGCCGGTTTCCGGATCGGCCTCGATGTTGCCCCACTTGTTGCACTTGAGGTCGGGCGTCGTCGCGCGGATCAGGGGGTTCGCGCCCTGGCCTACGGCCATCACCACAAGGTCCACCGGGACCGTGAACTCCGAGCCCGGAATCGCGACCGGGCTGCGGCGGCCGGAGGCATCCGGCTCGCCGAGCTGCTGCTTGATCAGCTCGATCGCCTTCACGCGGCCCTTTTCGTCGCCGAGGATCTTCGTCGGGTTGTGGAGCATCATGAAGATGATTCCTTCTTCGTGCGCGTGCTCGACCTCCTCCTTGCGAGCGGGCATTTCTTCGCGCGAGCGGCGGTAGACGAGCCGGGCTTCCTCGGCCCCCAGGCGCCGCGCGGTGCGGACCGAGTCCATCGCGGTGTTGCCGCCGCCGATCACGGCGACGCGCTTGCCGCGCACGATCGGCGTCGCGTGCTCGGGGAAGGTGTAGGCCTTCATGAGGTTGGAGCGCGTCAGGTACTCGTTGGCGGAGTAGACGCCGGCGAGGTTGATGCCGGGAATCTTCATGAAATGAGGGAGGCCGGCGCCCGTCGCGATGAAGACCGCGTCGTAGCCGAGCTCGCCCAGCAGCTCGTCGATCGTGAAGGACTTGCCGATCACGACGCTCGTCTGGAACTCCACGCCGAGCCGCGCGAGGTAGTCGACTTCGCGCTGGACGATGGCCTTGGGGAGCCGGAACTCCGGGATGCCGTAGACGAGGACGCCGCCGGCCTTGTGAAGAGCCTCGAAGACCGTGACCTCGTGCCCCTGGAGGACGAGGTCGCCCGCGACCGTGAGCGACGCCGGGCCAGAGCCGACGCACGCGATCCGGCGGCCGGTGGGCGGGGCCTTTTTGGGAAGGGGCGCGCCGTCGGCGCCGTGCGCCATCGCGGCCTCGAAGTCCGCCGCGAACCGTTCGAGCCGGCCGATGCCGACGGGCTCGAACTTCTTCGCGAGCGTGCAGACCGCTTCGCACTGCTCCTCCTGCGGGCAGACGCGGCCGCAGACGGCGGGCAGGGCGTTCTTCTCCTTGATCTTGCGCGCGGCGCCGGCGAAGTCGCCGTCCCTCATGAGGCGGATGAACGCGGGGATGTCGATTTCGACCGGGCAGCCCGCGACGCAGGGCTGGTCCTTGCACTGGATGCAGCGGTCGGCCTCGCTCACCGCGATTTCCGGCGAGTACCCGAGCGCGACCTCCAGGAAATTCGCACTCCGCGAGCCCGCTTCCTGGCAGGGAATCGGATTCTTTTTCTTCTGGAGCGGTTTCTTCGCCACGGTGTCGTCCCTTAAGCGGGTCCGATGTAGGCCCTGGTTACACGAAAAGACCCGGATCGGACCCGCTTACCCTGAGCGAGCCCGCAGGGCGAGTCGAAGGGTGTATGAGCTGGTTCACGGCCGGTCGGTAGCGGCATACTCAGTTCCGCTCAATGACTATGTGGGTCTGGGGGATGGCTCTCCATGTATTCCTTGAGGGCGCGCTGTTCGTCCTCGCGGTAGGTCTGGAGACGGAGCGTGAGCTCGTCGAAGTCCACGGCGTGGCCGTCGAACTCGGGACCGTCGACGCAGACGAACTTCATTTCACCGCCGACGGAAGCGCGGCAGCCGCCGCACATGCCGGTGCCGTCGACCATGATGGAGTTGAGGCTGACGACGGTTTTGATGCCGAAGGGGCGGGTGGCGTTGCAGACGGCGCGCATCATGGGGACGGGGCCGATGGCGATGACTTCGTCGAGGGGGGTGCCGGCGGCCTGGGCGGACTTGATGCAGTCGAGGAGCTGATCGGAGACGAAGCCTTTGCGGCCGCGGCTGCCGTCGTCGGTGGTGATGAAGAACTCGTCGGCGAGGGGGCGGATGTCGTCCTCGAGGATGAGGAGTCCCTTGTTGCGGGCGCCGACGATGGCGATGACGTGGGTTTCGGCGGCGTGGAGGGCTTTCACGATCGGGAAGATCACGGCGGTGCCGATGCCGCCGCCGACGCAGGCGACGCGCCCGCGCTCGATGACGTGGGTGGGGCGGCCGAGCGGGCCGACGAGGTCGAGGAGGCGGCTGCCGACGGGCAGGGAATTGAGCTGGCGGGTGGACTTGCCGACGCCCTGGACGATGAGGGAGACGGTGCCGCGGCGCGCGTCGGAGTCCGCGATGGTGAGGGGGATGCGTTCTCCGCGCTCGTCGACGCGCACGATGACGAACTGGCCGGCGCGGCGGCGGGAGGCGATGAAGGGCGATTCGATGTCGATGCGGACCACGTCGGGGCCGAGGACGGTGCGGCCGACGACGGCGTTCGAAGGTGGGCGAATCCGGGTGTCCATCGAGGGTCTCCGCCAGGAATTGGTTAATCTGATTACACAATGACGCGCGGGCGCCGGTTCGTCAAGGGCCGGCGCGGAATTATCGGACTGTGGAAGTCCGAGAGCTCCCGCGTATAATCTTCCCTCCACCATGAAGACACAGGCACCCCTGAAAACCCCGGCGCCCGCCCAGCCCGTCCTCGCCCTCCCCGGCTTCACCTGGTCCGACCTCCACGACCCCGCGCGCCTGCGCAACCTCCTGGACGTGTTCCACTCCGAGGTCGCCGCCGCGGATCCCGCGCTCTGGAAGGAGTGGCAGCCGTACGCCGCGGCCCGCGGGGCCGGATACCCGCCCCTCAAGGTCTCCGACCTCGTCGTCCGCATGGCCCCTCACGTCAGCCGCTTCGTCGCCCGCCTGTTCGGCGTCGAGCGCGAAGCGGAGGCGCTGCGCGCGAAGCTGCTCGGCTGGACGCCGGTCTTTCTCTACAAGCGCGACTTCCTCGCCCGGCGCGTCTTCAAGAAGTACTCGAAGGAAAAGCCGCCGCCGGGGCCGATCGCGGAGCTGAAACGCGCGTCGGACGCGGTGCGCGGGTGCTGGCCGGGCGGTGACGACGAAGAGATGCAGACGGCGGCGTCCGCGCTGGACCTGATCCTTCTCGAGAAGAAGCCCGACGCGGCGAAGCTCGCGCCCTTGCGGCGGGCGATCGCGGCGGACGCCGCGGCGACGGACGCGCAGGTCGCGACGCGCGCGCTCGAGGCGCTCGAGGCGTGGGCGTACGCCCGCTGGGCCGACCCCGCGGAGCGCCGCCGGATCCGCTCGTGGGCGTCGTACCGCCAGCCCGAGGAGATGCATTTCCCCGACCGCCTGGTCGAGCTCGAGCGGCCGAACGCCGCGCGCCCCGAGGAAATCGAAGGCCCGGCGTGGCGCATGCGCCGGCGCGACGGATTCCGGCTCACGGACCCGCGGATGACGAACCGGCAGGCGCTCGGCGAAATCCACTACTGCATCCTGTGCCACACCCGCGAGAAGGACTCCTGCTCCACGGGGCTGCGCGAAAAGGACGGGAAGCCGAAGCCGAACCCGCTGGGCGTCCCGCTGGCGGGGTGCCCGCTCGAGGAAAAGATCAGCGAGGCGCACACGCTGACGAAGTCGGGCGATCCGCTGGCCGCGATCGCGACCGTGATCGTGGACAACCCGATGTGCCCGGGCACGGGGCACCGCATCTGCAACGACTGCATGAAGTCCTGCATCTTCCAGAAGCAGGAGCCGGTGAACATCCCGGAAGCGGAGACGTCGACGCTGATCCAGGTCCTCGACCTGCCGTGGGGATTCGAGATCTACGCGCTGCTCACGCGCTGGAACCCCCTCAACGTCCGCCGCCCGGTGGCGCTTCCCTACAACGGCAAAAACGTCCTCGTCGTCGGGCTCGGCCCCGCGGGGTACACGCTGGCGCACTACCTCGTGAACGAGGGCTTCGGCGTCGCGGGGATCGACGGCCTCAAGATCGAGCCGCTTCCCCCCGACCTCGCGGGCGCGCCGATCCGCGACTGGCGCCAGCTGACGGAGGAGCTGGACGACCGCGTCCTCCTGGGCTTCGGCGGTGTCTCCGAGTACGGCATCACCGTTCGGTGGGACAAGAACTTCCTCAAGGTCGTCTACCTCGCGCTCCTCCGCCGCGACACTTTCCGGATCCACGGCGGCGTGCGGTTCGGCGGCACGCTGGCGCTCGACGACGCGTGGCACCTCGGCTTCCACCACGTCGCGGTCGCCGCGGGCGCGGGGCGGCCCACAATCATCGACATGAAGAACAACCTCGTGCGCGGCGTGCGCAAGGCGTCGGACTTCCTGATGGCACTTCAGCTCACCGGCGCCTACAAACAGTCCTCGCTCGCCAACCTCCAGCTCCGGCTCCCGGCGATCGTGATCGGCGGAGGATTGACCGCCGTCGACGCCACGACCGAGGCGGCCGCGTACTACCCGCGCCAGGTCGAGAAGTTTCTGGAGCGCTGGGAGAAGCTCGTCGCTTCCGGCAGGACCGAGGAAGAGATGTTCGCGCGCTACGACGAGGAGGAGCGCGGCATCGCCCGCGATTTCCTCGCCCACGGCCGCGCCGTCCGGGCCGAACGCGAGCGCGCCCGCGCGGCCGGAGAGGAACCCCATTTCGCCCGCCTCGTCCGCGAGTGGGGCGGCGTCACGATGGTCTACCGCAAGTCGCTCCAGGACTCCCCCGCCTACCGCGTCAACCACGAGGAAGTCATCAAGGCCCTCGAGGAAGGCGTCTCCGTCCTCGAGAAACACAACCCCGTCGAGTGCCACGTCGACCGCTTCGGCTCCCTCGAGGCCGTCACGCTCGAGAAGTCGCGCGAGGAGGGGGGGAAGTGGGTGGACACGAAGGAGTTCGTGAAGGTGCCGGCGCGGAGCCTCCTCGTCGCGGCCGGGACGACGCCGAACATCATCTACGAGAAGGAGCACTCGGGCTCGTTCAAGCTCGACGCGAAGAAGAAGTTCTTCCAGGCGCACAAGCTCGTCGACGGGAAGCTGGTGCCCGGCGCCGACCGCGAGTCGTTCTTCGCCTCGTACGACCGGAACGGACTGAAAGTCTCGTTCTACGGCGACAACCATCCGGTGTACGCGGGAAGCGTGGTCAAGGCGATGGCCTCGGCGCGCGACGGCTACCCGCACGTCGCGGGTCTCTTCCGCGAGGAGATGGAGAAGCTCGATCCCGTGCAGCAGCCGGCGCGCGACGCCGCCTGGAAGCAGTTCGCCGCTACGCTCGACGACGGCCTCACGGCGACGGTCCACGACGTCATCCGGCTGACTCCGACGATCGTCGAAGTCGTCGTCCGCGCGCCGTTCGCCGCGCGGCGGTTCGAGCCGGGCCAGTTCTACCGGCTGCAGAACTTCGAGGTCGACGCGCCGGTGCTGGAGGGGACGAAGCTGATGATGGAGGGGCTCGCGCTGACGGGCGCCTGGTGCGACAAGGAGCGCGGCCTGCTTTCGCTGATCATCCTCGAGATGGGCGGCTCCTCGCGGCAGTGCGCGACGCTGCGCAAGGGCCAGCGGGTCGTGGTGATGGGGCCGACGGGCTCGCCAACGCACGTGCCGCACGGGGAAGAGGTGATCCTGGCGGGCGGCGGCCTGGGCAACGCGGTGCTTTTCTCGATTGGCAAGGCCCTCCGCGCGGCGGGCAATCGCGTGCTGTACTTCGCGGCCTACAAGAGCCCGAAAGACGTCTACCATGTGGACGACATCGAGGCGGCGTCGGACCAGATCGTCTGGTCGGTGGACGCCGGCGAGACGATTCCCGCGCGCCGCCCGCAGGACCGGACGTTTCGCGGCAACGTGGTGCAGGCGATGCTGACCTACGCGACCGGCGGCATGGGAGCGGGGGTCTTCCCGCTTTCCTGTGCGAAGCGGATCATCGCGATCGGCAGCGACCGGATGATGGCGGCGGTGGCGAGGTCCCGCAAGGAGGTGCTCGCGCCGCACCTGGGACCGCACGTCGGCGTCGGCAGCATCAACTCGACGATGCAGTGCATGATGAAGGAAGTCTGCGCGCAGTGCCTTCAGAAGCACGTGGATCCGGCGACGGGCAAGGAAGCGCCGCCCGTGTTCTCCTGTTTCAATCAGGACCAGGATCTCGACCGGGTCGACTGGAAGAACCTGAACGAGCGCCTGAAGATGAACACGGTGCAGGAGAAGCTGACGAACCTGTGGCTGGATTTCATCCTCGCGCGGCACGAGGTTGCGCGGATTTGACGAACGGCCGTGCTTCGTGCTTCGTGCCTCGTGCTTCGTGTGCCTCGTTCCCAGTCGCGCGGCGCAGCCGCGCCCCTTGCCCTTGACCTTGCCCTGTCGTTTGAAAAACGAAAGGGCAGAGCAAGGTCAAGGGCAAGGTCAAGGGAAAGGGGGCCGCTTCGCGGCCAATCGCGTTCAGAATCTGAACCGGCGTTCAAATTCAGACGCCCGCGTTCCGCGCCCTCGTTCTCCGACGCACGCCTCGTGCGATTCCGATTCCTCCGCACAGACCCCTTCCCCCTTGAGGGATTGGTCCGTGCTTTGCGATCGGCTTTCTCCTCGCCTGTGCCCGGGGAAACCTGCGGCGCCGCCGGTGGCCGGGAGGGGCGCCGGCGCGCGGAACGCGCCCGCGGCACGGGAGGCTGAGGAGGGGACGTGATGATCCGATTCACCTGTACGTGCGGGAAACTGATGACCGCGCCGGACTCGGAGGCAGGGAAACGCGGACGGTGCCCGAAATGCGGGGCCGCCGTCGCGGTCCCCAGGCCGGCGCGCGCGGAGCCGGAGCTCGAACTTCTCGAGGTCGGCGGACCGGCCGCGTCCCGGCCCCGCGCGGCGGCGCCGCTTCCGAGCGACCCGCCCCAGGTCCGCGGCGCGCAGGTGATGTGCCCGGCGTGCGGCACCAGCTATCCCGGCGACGTCCTGCTCTGCATTCCCTGCGGGATCGAGATCGCCAGCGGACGGCCCATCGGCGCGGGCGGGCCGCCTCCGCCCCCGCGGCTCTCCCGCAACCTGGAGGACGATACGCCGTTCTGGAGGACCACCCTCGGACTGTTCACCAGCCCCGCCGCCACTATCGCCGCACTCCCGGCACGCCTGGAGCGCCCCGGATTCGCCTGGAAGGTCGTCGCCCTGTACGCCGCTTCCTTCGTGTTCGTCGCCCTCGCGATCCCGCGCCAGGGCGCGGCGGAGCGCCGCGAGATGGAAGGCTCCCGCACGGTGGCGGCCGATCCGGAAGGGCCGCGCTGGCAGCCGGTGCTGGGGTTCGACGCGGTGCGCTACCAGGCCCGCGTGATGGAGCCCCGGGAGGCGGTCGAGCCCGGCAGCCGCGCCGGGTTCCGCATCCAGGTCCGGGACGCCGACCGGAAATCGCCCGCCGACCTCGCGCTCTGGCTCCGGTTCCGCACCGGCAGGACGACCGGAGAACCCTCGCGGATGGAGCGCGGCGACGCCCCCGGCGAGTACTTCCTCGAAACCCGCGTCCCCGAGTCGCCGGGCCGCGCGTCCGCCCTTTTCGAAATGCAGCCGGCAGGAGCGCCGGGACCCGGCACCGATGCCGGACTCCTGAATCACGCCTTCACACTCGGCGACGGCGGCTCCGAAACGGCCTCACGCGGCTTCCTCGTCGTCTTCGCGATCGTCGGCCTCCTGGCCGCCCTCTTCTCGACGCTCGGCACCGCCCTTCACGCCGCCCTGCTCAAGCTCGCCGCGAAACTCCTCGGCGACGAGGGCAGCTTCCGCACCATGTTCCTCGCCCTGCTCTACCTGACCGGCTTCGCCCTCGCCACGGTCGCGCTGCTCTCTCTCCTGCCCCCCGTGGCGTTCGTGCTCGGCGTCATCGTCGTGCTCGCCTTCTCCATCGTCTACAACGTCCGCGCCGTGATGGCCGTTTTCGGACAGCCGGGCCTCAAGGCCTTCCTCACCGTCGTCATCGCCGCGATCTTCAACAGCATCCTCAGCACCGCCCTCTCGTTCATGCTGGGTTTCGCCGGCCTGCTCGCACTTGCCGGACTGGCGGCTGCGAGACCGTGATCCGAAGCGTCGTACGACCGGGCGCCGGGGATTCCTCGGCGCCCGGCCTGAGTAACGGCCTCCGATCGGGGTCAGCGGGCAGGTCAACCTTCCGCTTGATTCCATTCAATAACTCATGCACGGCCGCTTACGATATT
Organism: Planctomycetota bacterium; assembly: GCA_016190145.1. GTDB lineage: Bacteria > Planctomycetota > MHYJ01 > WSZJ01 > WSZJ01 > WSZJ01. The sequence goes on from JACPRD010000042.1 coordinate 24,644, forward strand.
CGCCGCATGTCCGCCGAACTTGCCTACCTCTTCCGGCATGCCCTCCTCCGGGATGCCGCCTACCAGCTTCAATTGCCCGGAGACCGGGCCCGGCTGCATGCGCTGGCGTTTGAGCTGATCGAAAGCCTGGCCGGCGGGCGGGCACCGGACGTGTCCTTGCTGGGAGCGACAGGTCCCGCTGCCTGTACGCCGCATCCGACCGACGCCTTCGCCGTCGAACTTGCGGAGCACGCGGCCGGCGCTCTGCTCGGAGACGCACCGGAGAGGGACGCGGCGGAGCTGCGCGCGGGTCGAAGGCGCTACCTGGCACGCGCCGCGGCGTTCCTCGAACGGCAGTACCGACACGGGGAGGCCTGCGCCCTCTGGGAAGCGGTGGCGGATCTCGTCGGCGGCGACGAGAAGGCCGAGGCGCTCCGCCGCGCCGGAGGGGCCGCGAGGCGCGCGAACCGCCCGGACGCTGCGCTGGAGATCTTTCAGCGGACGCTCGCCATCAGCCGGAAATCGTCTCACCGGCGGCTGGAAGGTCTCGCACTCCAGGGACTTGCCGGTGTGCTCTTCGAAACGGGCCAAATGAAGGAGGGGGAGTCCGCGTTCGAAGCTGCGGCGGCAATCCACCGCGAGGCCGGGAACCGGCAGGCGGAAGGCGCTGCCGTTGAGAGCCTGGCCTACCTGCGACGCCAGACGGGAAGGGTCGAGCAGGCGGAGAGCGGATTTCTGCAGGCGCTGGACACTCACCGCGATACCGGAAATCGCGCAGGCGAGGCCTCGGCGATCGCGAATCTCGCAGGCCTGTACGGGGAGTGGGGCCGGATGCACCAGGCTGAGGACTTGTTCGAGCGCGCGCTCGCCCTGTTTCGCGAGCTCGGAGACCGGCGTTCGGAAGGAGGAGTGGTCGGGAATCTCGCCCTCCTCTATCACATCACCGGCCGAAGCGAACAGGCGCGCGGCCACTTCGATGCCGCGCTGGCCATCCATCGGCAGACCGGTAACCGGCGCCTGGAGGGCGTGACTCTCGGAAATTTCGCGGGGCTCCTCAAGGAACTCGGTCGCAACGAAGACTCCGAGAGGCTCTTCAAGCAGGCACTTCGGATCCACCAGGAGACAGGCAACGTCTCCGCCCGCGGCCTCGCGCTGGGAAACCTGGCGACGCTTTACCAGGACGGGAATCGTCCGGAAGAAGCCGAAGCGCTTCTACTGGAGGCCCTGGACATTAATCGGAAACTGGGCGACCAGTTCGCCGAGGGGACGGCGCGCGGGACACTGGCGAGCGTCTATCTCCGGACCGGGCGGCTCGCGTTGGCGGAGGAGGCGTTTCGGGAAGCGCTCCGGCTGCACAGGAAGGTCGGGAATCGGCGCTTCGAAGGCAGCCACATGTGCGCCTATGCCCTCCTGATGCTGGCTATGGGTCGGCCGGAGGATGCGCGGACGACGTGGCGTCAGGGCGCCGGCATCCTGCAGGATCTCGGCGACGTTTCGACCCTCGCGGCCGATGTCGCCGAAATGCGCGCCTCCTGCGGCGCGGCGGGGCAGCCGCCCTTCGACGCGCCCGGCCCTTAGTCGTCCGGCGGAATCGCCGCGCCGCTTCCGTCGTCAATCGTCACGTTGATCGCGTGGTCCCATTCCCTGAGCGCCTTCATCTGCTCCTCGCTCAGCCGCACCGTCTCCGTAACCCGCTTCTGCGCCGCGATCATGAGATCGGCCTGCGCCATCGCCCGTTCCGTCGAACTGACCTTCTGGCCCGCCGCCTCGCGCCGCTTGAAATCGTCCTCCATCGCCTGGTAGGAACGGAGGTAGTCGTCCACGACGGGCCTGAGCGCCGTCTCGGAGGCGTCGTCCAGCTTGAGCCCCTCCTTCCAGTCCAGCAGGATGGTCCCCGCCACGCTCTCGCGGGTGCCCGAGTAATAACGTGCCGGAAAACGGTTCTCCCGGTTCAGGAACTTCACCTGCTCCATGATCGCGCGCTGTTCGGGCGTCAGCGAACTCCGGATCGCGTCCATCTCCGCCGACGTCATCCGGAACAGCTCGCGCTGCCGTTCGAGCTCCGTCAACTCCTCCTTCCGCGCCATCAGCGCCTTCCAGTCGGCTTCGGCGTCGTCCATCAGCTTTTCGTACCTGCCCGCCTGCTCCGCGTCGGGCTTCGCCTCGGAGCCGTCCAGCATGGCGAGCAGGATCATCGGCAGTCCCCACGGGGAAATCTGGAATTCCTCCATCCCCATGCCGTACTCCTCGCTCAACTTCTTCATGATGTCGATGAGCTCGACGAACAACTCCTGCACCTCGGGGTCCATCCCGCCCTCGTTGTTGTCCAGCTTCGCGCGCAGCTTGTACATCTTCGGCCCGATGTCGGCCCAGGGATTGCGCGACGACTTCTTCGCCACCGGCTTCCCCGCCCCGCCCTTCGCCGCCGCCACCCTCTCGTCCGCAGCCTTCAGGTCCGCCAGAAGCTTCGTTCCCTCCTCGCCCAGCGCCGCGATCTCCTTACGCAGCGCCTCGGCTTCGGGGCTGATCGAAGCGGCTCCCGCGGAGGCGCCGGGGGGCTTCTTCTCTCCCCCGTCTCCCCCGCCGCGGCGCGACTCGACGAACCTGAAGAGTCCGGCCGCGAGCAGCGCGCCGATCACGACCCCCATGGCGATTCCTTTGGTCATGGCTAGCGCTCCTCCGGTGCGGGTTCGGGCTCGGGCACGGTCGGGACATTGCCCTCGTTGATCCAGAAGTTGTACGTCGTCGCCCAGTCCTCCACCGCCTTGCGCTGCGACCCCGACAGATCGAGCGTGTCCTTCAGGCGCTGCTGCGCCCGGATCTGCGCCCGGAGCTGGTCGCGCTGGATCGACCGGAAGTCGAATTCCTTCGGGTCCATCCCGGGCTGGAATGCCTTCGACGCCGCCTCGTAGTCCCGGATGAACTCCTCCACGATCGGCTGCACCACGGCCTTGTGCGACTCCTCCAGCTTGAGCGTCTTGACCCAGTGATTCGTCAGATTGGACGTGACGACTTCCTTCGTGCCGTTGGCGTAGTGCTGGTTGGCTCCCATGGCGCCCCCGATCATCGTCATGCTCGCCATGGAACCCGTCGTCTGACGCTGGGCGTCCGTGAGGATCGCCTGGAGCCCGTCCTCGTACCCGGCGGTCATCTCCCCCCTCGCCAGCCGCTGCTCGAGCGTCGATTTCGCGCCGCGCCCTTCCATGAACGCCTTCCAACCCTCGCCGTACTTCGCCATCAGCGCCTCGATTTCGGCGCGCTGCGCGGGACTGGGCGGGTTCTCGGAAGCGTCGAGGACGGCCAGCATCATGGCGGGCAGTCCGTCCGGCGTGGACATCGCATCGTCCAGGGTCAGGCCGTACTCCTTCGCGATCGCACCGAGCATCGAGAACATGTCGAGCATGATCGCCTGGGCCTCTTTCTGCGATTCCTTGTCCGCCGCGCCCGGGTCGCCCCAGATTTTCGCCATCCGGAGCATCTTCGGCGCGAGGTCCCCCCAGGATTTCCGGCCTTTCTTGCCCGCCGGGTCTTTCTCGGGCGTCTTCTCGAGCGCGATCAACTCCGCCAGGCGCCCGTCCAGCGTCTTCCGCGTCTCCTCGTTGGCCGCCCGGAGCCGCGCCGCCTCGTCCTTGAGCGCCGCCACGTCCTCCGTTTTTCCGGAACCCGCTCCCTCGCCGGAGTTTGCGCCTTCTCCGCCCGGCTTGCCCGCGCCCATCGCCTTCAGCACGCCGACCGTCAGCGCCGCCCCGACGACCAGCCCGATCAGGATCCCCTTCAGCATCCCCGCCTCCCGCCTGAATCCGTTCGAAGCCTCGCTCCACCGCAAAACCCAGGC